>DATLUO010000041.1 GCA_035533075.1 Pirellulales bacterium
TAGGGTGGGACCAGCGAGCTTGCGAGCGCCGGCCCACCAAGGGCGACGTCGTTGATGGTGGGCCGGCGCTCGCAAGCTCGCTGGTCCCACCCTACGACGAGCACGCCGGCCGCCAACGGCAGCCAACCCAGCAGACAGACGGGCTGCCAACCGGGGGCCATCATCTCCGTCAAGCTGATATGGCTCAGGAAGCCGGCCGTGCTGTGGGGAATGAATTCGCACGCCGAGCGCAGGCTGGCCAAGTCAAAGAAGTACGTTCGCAGAAAGTCGGTCTTTCCCGTGC
The DNA here is from genome assembly GCA_035533075.1 of Pirellulales bacterium. NCBI lineage: Bacteria > Pseudomonadati > Planctomycetota > Planctomycetia > Pirellulales > Pirellulales bacterium. Next base: position 284 of record DATLUO010000041.1, read on the forward strand.
CGTGAACCGAGACCTGCGGCACGAGAAACCTAGCGACATCGATCGCCACCGCCCCGGCGGCCACAACCGCGACCAATCCCCAACAACCGAGGCTCCGCCAATTCCGCTGCCCTGATAGGAACGAGACGACCGCCGCCGTGGCTAAGGTGACTCCAACCAGCGGTATATTGGCATACTGCACGCTTATCGCCGCGGCCGAAACGGAGCCGAGGAGAACCGCCTTGCGCAGCGAAGGACCGTTGCGGAAAGCGTTCAGGCAGACCAGGTATGCGTAGACCGCGCAAAGCCCCACACTATAAGGCCGGGCCTCGCGTGAGAAGAAAATGTACGTCGGGCAAACAGCCGCGATCGCCGCCGTGACGGCCGCACCCTGCGTGCCCAACCACGACTTGCCCGCGTACCAGGCCAGCACGACGGCGCCCATGCCGCCCAGCAACGACGGCAGGCGCAGCATCATGTCGCTATCGGAAAACTGCAGGGCCGCCCGTGCGAGCAGTGCAAAGCCCGGTGGATTGCGGTCGGAGCGGACCAGGCTCTGAAACATCTCGGCCAGCGACGGCGCCGTGCAGATATGGTACTGGATGAGCTCATCATCCCACAGATCGCGGCTGGCGTAGTTCGGCAGGCGCAGCAAGAGCGCCAGCGCGGCGATGCCGACCAGCACGAGTGCCGGACTGGTTGCTGTCGCCGCGAGCCCACGTTGCCAGCTTAAGAGCTGCTCGTGAAGAGGGCGCCCCTCGGCAACGCGCGGGCCGTAGCGGGTTGCGGGGCCGGTGATCGACATGACAGCTCTCGTGGTACTCTCGGACCCTGTACGCGGTTTCCGCGGGCGGCGGATGTTAACCGCTACGTTGTAGGACGGCAACCTCACTTTCGCCGTAGGGTGGGACCAGCGAGCTTGCGAGCGCCGGCCCACCGTAATCGACGCCGCCAACGGTGGGCCGGCGCTCGCAAGCTCGCTTGCCCCACCCTACGTTGCGAAAAATTTTCTCAAGTCCCGCCGGGCGGTCGTCCGATAAGGGTGCCACCTCTCCACGCAGATCAGGGACGATCGCCGATGCGCATTCTTCTCAATGGTGGCCCTATGCTGGGACGCCTGACCGGCATCGGTCAGTATGGCCTTTCGCTGCTCAAGGCGCTGATGTCGCTCTCCGGCGACGCCGATTTGGAGGCGATCGGCGTCTTCGACGGGCGACAAGTGCTGGCCCCCGAAGAGTTCCTGAGCCGGCTGGCGACACAAGCCGATCCAGGTCGCAATCAGCGCATCAAGTCGGTCGTCCGGAGAATCTGGCCAAGCTGCCGCGACTGGGCCGATCGCGTGCGGCGTTTTCACCTGAATCGCGAAACGCGGCACGCTCAGTGGAACGTGTTTCACGAGCCGAACTTCGTCTCGCCGCAGTCGGCGTTGCCGTTGGTGACCACCGTCCACGACATGAGCTACCTGCGATACCCCCAGTTCTTGCCGCGAGACCGGCTCGCCTGGCTGCGCCGCAAGATGGGGCAAACCTTGTCTCGCTCGCGGGCCATCCTGGCCGACAGCCACTTCACTCGCGAGGAACTGCTGGAGCTTTGCCCGGCGGTCGATCCGCAGCGCGTGATCGTCACGCAGCTCGGCGTCGATTTCGATTATTTCAACAGCCCCCTTCATGCCGAGCGTGTCGCCGACGTACGGCGCCGCCTCCAGTTGCCGCGGCAATTTGTCCTCTATCTAGGAACGCTCGAGCCGAGGAAGAACCTGCAAGGGCTGATTCGGGCCTACGCCCTGTTGCCGGCCGAGGTGCAGCAAGCCTACCCGCTGGTGTTGGCGGGCATGCCGGGCTGGAACCAGGCCTATTTCCGCCGCGAACTGGCGGAACTGCGGCATCGCGGCGTTCTGCACGAGGTGGGCTATGTGGCCCAGGACGATGTGCCGGCCTTGATGCGGGCCGCCAGCGTGTTCTGCTTCCCCAGCTTTTACGAGGGTTTTGGCCTGCCACCGCTGGAAGCCGCGGCTTGCGGTACGCCGGTGGTTTCGAGCCGGGCCGCCTCGTTGCCCGAAGTGCTCGGCGAGGCTGCCGTCTACGTCGATCCCCATTCGCCGGACGACATTCGGGCCGCCTTGGAGCGCGTGCTGGAAAGCGAATCGCTGCAGCGGCAGCTTCGGCAGGCGGGTCCGGCGAGGGCCGCCCTGTTCCGCTGGGACGACTGTGCTCGGCGCACCGTGCAAGCATATCGAACCGCAGCTTAACGCAAAGGCAACCACGATCGTGATCATCAAGCCGGGTGTTCGAGACTCCGTTGGCAATGCGGGACCGCACTTCCCGCTGGCGCATGCCAGTGGCGTGCAAACCATCGACGACGCAATCGCGCTCGACCCATGTCCCGTCTTATCGCTGGGCCTGGGCGCTTTGCTCAAGCGGGTCGTCGACTTCACCGGCGCCTTGGCACTGCTGGCGGTGATCGGAATTCCCATGTTGATCGTGGCAGCCGTGGTGCGGCTGACGAGCGCCGGACCCGCGATCTACACGCAAGAACGGGTCGGGCGTGGCGGCCGCCGGTTCATGCTGCTCAAGTTCCGCACCATGCGGCTCGACGCCGAGGCCAAGACCGGCCCGGTCTGGGCCCAGGAGCACGATCCGCGGCGGACGGCCTTCGGCGCGTTTTTGCGGCGCTGGAGCATCGACGAGCTGCCGCAGTTGATCAACGTGCTCAAAGGCGAGATGAGCCTGGTCGGGCCGCGGCCCGAGCGGCCCTATTTCGTCGCCCAGTTTTCGCAGCAGTTCCCGGATTACATGCAGCGGCACGGCGTCCTGCCCGGCCTTACCGGTTGGGCCCAGCTCAACGGGCTGCGCGGCAACACCAGCATCAGCATGCGGCTCGATTTTGACCTGTACTACATCCGGCGTTGGTCGATATGGTTCGACCTCTATATTCTGTTCAAGACTCCCCTCCGTATGCTGGCGGAAAAGAATGCTTACTGAGAGGTTGTCCGAAAACTCCCCGTGGGGCGGCCTTCCTAGGCCGTCTGAGCCAAGCGACGGCCTGGGAAGGCCGCCCCACGAGCGCACGCGATATGGCACACTGGCCGCGGCAGTTTTGCTGGGCGGTTTGTGCCAGCTCTACATTGTTTCCAGTTCGCCCATTATCGCCAAAGACGGCATCGGCTTCATCCGCATCGCCAAGTCGCTGGCCATCGATCCGGTGACGACGCTTCGCGTAGAAGACCAGCATCCCGGCTACCCGGCGATGTTGCTCGGTTGCGAGCGTGTCTACCGCTGGCTCACCGGCCGCGACGAGTTCGACAGCTTTCTTGCCGCCACGCGGCTGGCGTCGGGCACCTGTGGTTTGCTGTCCATCGTGTTTCTCTGGCTCTTTGCCCGGCGGCTTTACAACGAGCGGATTGCGAACGTCACGGTGCTGCTGGCGGCGGTCTGGCCGCTGTTGCGTCTGAACGCCAGCGACAGCCTGAGCGACACGCCGCACTTGATGTTCTATCTGGCCGGCGCTTGGCTGGCGATCGAAGGATTGCGAAGCCGGCGGATCGGCTGGTTCGCGGCGGCGGGACTGGCGAGCAGCCTGGCCTTTGCGGTGCGGCCCGAAGGGCTGCTGGTCGGCGTCGCCACAGGACTCGCCGTGGCCTGGGAGTTTTGCCGCGAGCGCTGCGCTTCGCGGCTCAAGGCGGCGCTGACGATCGCCGGAGTGCTTGCCGCCGCGTCGTTGGTCGTCGTTCCCTATGCCTTGTTGGCCGGGAAAATCACCAGCAAAAAGCTGCCGTTTCGTCACACGGTCTCGGAACACGAGCGGGCGATGGCCTCGGTCGAGCCCACCACGGGACTGCTCGCCGAACCGGCTCCGGGGAGCACCTTGCCCGACGAATTCCGCCGGCCATCGGCGTTTGCCGGCGTGATGGGCCTGGCCATTTTCGAGCTGGCGCGCGAGCTGGCCCAAGGGTTCTATTATTTGGCCATGGTTCCGCTGGCGGTCGGAACCTTTGGGCCACGCCGTCCCAAGCCGAATCGTCCGGCGTCGGTGATGCACGTTCTGCTGATGAACGGGCACGCCGCTTTGTTGCTGTTGCTGTACCTGACCGCGGGTTATATCAGCCACCGTCACATATTGCCGTTGGTGGCGTTGATGTTGCCGACGGCGGCGGCGGGCGCGGTCTGTCTGGCCGAAGAGGCTTCGCAGAGGCTGAGCTTTATGCGTTCGCCGCGCGGCGCGCTGGCCGTTGTGGTTTTCCTGTTCTATGTGGGGTTGGTGCCCAAGTGCCTGAAGCCGCTGCACACGGTTTATGCGCCGATCTACGAGGCGGCGGAGTGCGTGAAGCGCGAGGCGAAACCAGGCGACAGTGTGTTGGCGAGTTCCAGCTATGTGCGGTTCTATGCCGGTCTTCCGGGCATCGTGGTCGGTTCAGAAGCGCCCAACTTGCCACTCGGGTTGTACTTCGCCCCCGACAAGAAGCAGTGGCCCTTCCTCGTCCTGGAAGTCGACGACCGCTCGTTTGACCGCGATGCGCTGTGTGGACCGGGCGGTCGATACGATCAGATTCTCGAATTGCCGGCCCACCCGCGCCGGCCGTGGGCCAAGGTCGTGGTGCTTCATGCGCGGCAGCAGCGCCTTGGGCGTAGAGTGGGACCAGCGAGCTTGCGAGCGCCGGCCCACCGTCGTTAAGCATCAGGCGTCAGGCATCAGGCGCCAGCCGGCACGCAACTGGTCGGGCGAGGCCGTGCCGGTGGTGCCGAGTTGCTGCACGGTGACCGAGGCCACCAGGTTGCCCAGCGCGGCCGCTTCCGTTGCCGAACCGCCGGAGAGCAGCGCAGAGAGAATACCCGCCGTGGCGCTGTCGCCCGCGCCGACAATGTCGATCGGGCCGCTGACCGGACAACCGGGCACATGAGCGACCGACGCGGGCCCCTTGAAGCCCACCGCCAGCATGCCCGACTCGCCGACCGTGCAAAACAGCGGCCGGCCCGTGTGCCGGCTGAGGGCCACGGCGGCGTCGCGGGCAAACGCCAGGTCGCCCGTTGCCGAGCGCTCGTCGCGGCCGAGCGATCGCAGGCACTCGCCGACGTTGGGCTTGAGCAGCCCAAAGTGAAACTGGCCGATACGCTGGCGGCTGTCGACCAGCACGATCTTATCGGGGTCCGCCCGGCAGAGCGACGCGAGGTGCTCGCGCACGCCCGTGGTCATCACGCCCCGGTTCTCTTCGTTCACCTGGTCGAGCACCGCCAGTCCGTCGGCGCTCTGAAACACGTCGGTCAGGTGTTCAACCAGGCGTGCCTCGGTTTCGCGGCCGAGCGGGGCGTTGTTGCGCAGATCGATGCGGTTCAACTCGCGCCACGTGCCCGCGGCGTCGCGGCGCATCGGCTTGGTGTAGGTGGGCGTGAGGCGGACCGGGTCTTGCATGATGTGCCCCGCATCGACCGGCAGCTTGTTCAGCTCTTTCAGCAAATCGTAGGCCTGGCCGTCGTCGCCGAGAACGGTGACGGGCACGAGCCGGCCCACGCCCAGGGCCGCCAGATTGTTCATCACCGTGCCCAGCGCGCCGGGGCTGTTGCGGACGCGCGTGATCTGATAGGCCTCCAGGCCGGTTTCGATCGATGTTTCGACCAGGTCGGGATCGAGCCAAAGATATCGGTCGAGAAAAAGGTCGCCCACCAGGCCGATCGTGAGACGTGGCAGCGTGGCGAGCACCGAGTCGAGCCGCTCGAGCGAAAGCATCGGTCGATTTTGGATTTTGGATTTTTGGATTTTGGATCGACAAAATCCAGCGTGCAGTCAACGTGGAGTGCGATTCTACACGATTGCCGACCCGGCCGCACAGCCGAAGGCAGTGCATGCGGTTGAAAAGCAGCGCTTTTATGCCGCAGCCGACCTCGAATAGCGGCACTAGCTGTGGTCGGCGAAGTACTCGTCGGAAGCGATGAAGCCGGCGATCACGTCTTCGTTGGTCAGGCCCTGTTCGAAGGCCGTCACCCAACCATCGATCTCGCTTTGGGTGGGCAAGCGACCCAAGAAGATTTCATAGTCCTCCTTGACCTGATCGCCCTCACGCTCGGCGCTGGCCGCGAAGCCCAAGGCCACCGACGACCGCGCCGCGCCGCCCGCCAACGCGGCCACCCAGTAGGTCTCGCCCTGCACGTCGGGAGAACGGCCCAGCAGGTCGAAATACATGTGGTCGACCCAGGCCTTATCGGTGCCGCCGCTGTGCTGATAGTATTCGGGCGATCCGATGAACTGGGCTTCCAACTGCTCGTCGGTCAGGCCGGCGCGCATTTGCAGGTCCCAGTACTGCAACCCGCTGCTGTCCGGGGAGCGGCCCAGGAAGTGTTGATAGGCCCGCGAGATGACGTCGTCGTAGTATTCGTCGCTGTGCGTGAGCGTCATGGCAAACGTCGTCCGCGACATACCGTTGTCGAGCGCGTTTACGAAGCTGGCCAGCGAAGCCTGATCGGGCTGGCGGCCCAGCACCTGCTCGAACGCGGCCTGAACGTAGAGCGACTGCGCGTTGCCCTGGGCCGGCTCAATGTGAATCGAGGCGCTGGCCTGCGCGTTGTCTTCGAACGATGGCTCGTTCGACGCGTTAACCGTGGCGGTGTTGGTTAACGTGCCCACGTCGTTGACCGTGGTCTGGCCGATGATGTGAACGCTGATCAAGCCGCCGGGCTGCAAGTTCGCTCCCGGCAGCAGCTCCAATTGCTGTTGACCGATTTGGCCCACGATCTGGAAGAACTCCGCCGAGCCCTGAGTGGGGTCGAGTCGCCAGAAGATGTCGTTGCCCGGCCCGGCCGACAACTGGTCGGTGAGCGTCGCGTTTTGCGGTTCGAGGCAGCCTTGGTTGAAAATCTGGATGGTGAAGCCGGCGATCTGCCCGGCGACGACCTGCGTCTGGTCGGCCGTCTTGCTGACGTCGAGATCGACGTTGTGCAGCGTGATCGTGGCGCTGGCCTGGGCGTTTTGGTCGTTGGCCGGCTCGTTCGCCGCGTTGACGGTCGCGGTATTGACCAACGTGGTCGTGCAGGGCGGCAGGTTCGGGTCGACGTCGTTCAGGCTGGTCTGCCCGGTGAGGTGGACGCTGATGCTCGCGCCGGCCGCCAGCGCATTCACCGACGAAGCCAACGTGAGCACCTGATGGCCGACCGGCCCCGTAATGGTGAAGTCGCCCGGATTCGTACCCGCCGCAAAGCCGTTGCCCGACGAGTCGATCTGCCAGTTGACGTCGGCGGCGACGCCCGGCGGCAAGGCATCGTTGAGCGTGACGCCGGTCGCGGTGTTGGCGCCTTCGTTCAACAGCTTGATCGTGAAGCCGGCGATCTGCCCGGCGTCGATCGACTGCTGATCGGCGATCTTTAAGACGACCACCTGGGCCTGCCCCGGCGGAACGACCTTCTGCGGTTCGTCGTCAAACTGGCTCGCCTGGGGCGGATTGTTCGCGTCGCCGCTGTAGACCGCGATCCATTGATAGGTTCCCGTCTGCGTAGGCACAGGGCCGCCCGGATTGTTCCCCATGGTCACGTCATAAAGAGCATACGGGTGAGCGGGATCGATGGTGACCGTATCGGTATAGACGTTGTTGCTGTCGGTGGCGTTGGGCGTAACGCCCGGAGCGAACAAGTAGAAGGTGATGGTGCCCGTCGGATTGATGCCGCCCTGCAGTTGGGCTGAATCATAGAGCTTGCCGCCACTGCCGAGGTGCAGCGTGCCGCCTTCGAAGGTGCTGATGGCGGGCGGCGAAGTGGAGACCTCCGGCTCGTCGCCGAAATTGCTCTCCGCCGACGCGTTGTTGGCATCGCCGCTGTAGACGGCCACCCACTGATAGGTGCCAATCGCCTGTGGCACATGACCGCCCGGATTGCTTCCGCTGGCGGTGCTGTAGCTGCCGTTGCCGTTGATCGTGACGCTGTCGCTATAGATATTGTTGCTATCGTCGGCGGCCGGCGTGACGTTCGGAGCGAACAGATAGAAGGTGATCGTGCCGTTGGGATTGCTGCCACCGGCGAGCGTGGCGGTGTCGGTGAGCGGCTGGCCGCTGCCGAACACAACTGACGGCCCGGGGACCGTGGTGATCGTGGGAGCCGAGGGGACGACCTTCTGCGGTTCGTCGCCAAATTCGCTTGCCTGCGGCGGATTGTTCGCGTCGCCGCTGTAGACCGCGACCCATTGATAGGTTCCCGTCTGCTGAGGCACATGGCCGCCCGGATTGTTCCCCTTCGTCACATCATAAAGAGCATAGGGGTTGGCGGGATCGATGGTGACCGTGTCGGTATAGATGTTGTTGCCGTCGGTGGCGTTGGGGGTCACGCCTGGTGCGAACAAATAGAATGTGATCGTGCCCGTCGGGTTCATGCCGCCTTGCAGTTGGGCCGAATCATAGAGCTTGCCGCCGCTGCCCAAGTGCAGCGTGCCGCCCTCGAAGGTGCTGATGGCCGGCGGCGACACCACGGTTTGCGGCTCGTCGCCCAGCGTGCTCGACACTGACTGGTTATGGGCGTCGCCGCTGTAAACGGCGAGCCACTGAAACGTGCCGATCTTCGCGGGCATGGCACCGCCCGGATTCGTGCCGGTGCTGGTGCTATAGTTGCCGTCGCCGCTGACCGTGACTTTATCGCTATAGACGTTGTTGCTGTGATCGGCGGCGGGGGTCACTCCCGGGGCGAACAGGTAGAACGTGATCGTGCCCGTGGGACTGCTGCCGCCGGTCAGCGTGGCCATGTCGCTCATTTTGACGGAACTGCCCAAGACGACGGTGCCGCCGGGAGCGGTCGAAAGACTGACGTTGTTAGGGTCGGCCGCCACGTTCGCGTCGAGCATCCACCGCCCTTCAAGTGCTTCTGCCAGCAACGGCCGGTGCGACTTCCAGCCCCGTTTACGGCTGGGGACGGCCTTTTTCTTACTTACGCGACGAAAGAACGAGGAACCGGACGACGCGGGAAAAGATGCCATGGGATGCCTCTGAATGCGTAAAAAACCGGGTTGCTTTTCTCATTACCCATCCCTGGTACTTTCAACCAACCGGCGCAACCGCGCCCGTCAAACGCAATCAGATTACACTTTACGATCGTCATAGTCAACGCACTGTTACCAGACAACCCCAACCTCCCATACAGTCCAAACAACGGTGGCCGGGGCGAGTGAAACCCGCCCCAGCCACAACGATGTTTCTCCAGGCGATTTGAGATCCGAGTTAATTAGCTGTGATCGGCGAAAAACTCGTTCGAGGCGATGAAGCCGGCGATCACGTCTTCGTTGCTCAGGCCGTTCTCAAAACCCATCACCCAGCCGTTCACCTCGCTGGCGCTGGCCGGTCGGCCGAGGAACGTCTCATAGTCCTGCTGGACGATGTTGCCTTCGCGTTCGGCGCTGGCGGCGAAGCCCAAGGCCACCGACGACCGGCTTGCCCCGCCCGCCAAGGCGGCCACCCAGTAGGTCTCGCCCCGCAGGTCCGGAGTGCGGCCCAGCAGGTCGAAATACATGTGGTCGACCCAGGCCTTATCGGTGCCGCCGCTGTGCTGGTAGTATTCCGACGAGCCGATGAACTGCGCCTCCAACTGTTCGTCGGTCATGCCGGCCTGAAGCTGCTGGTTCCAGTACTGCAGGCCGGTGGCGTCCGGCGTGCGGCCCAGATAGTGCTCGTAGGCCTGCGAGACGACGTCGTCGTAGTATTCGCTGCTGTGCGTGAGCGTCATGGCGAACGTCGCTCGCGACATGCCGTTGTCCAAGGCGTTGACGAAACTGGCCAGCGTCGCCTGGTCGGGCTGCCGATAAAGCGCCTGCTCGAACGCCGCCTGCACATAGAGCTGTTGCGCGTTGTTCTGATCGCTCTGCTCGACGCCGATCGACGCGCTGGCCTGTGCGTTGTCTTCGAATGACGGTTCGTTCGAGGCGTTCACGGTGGCCGTGTTGTCCAGGTTGCCCACGTCGTTGACCGACGTCTGGCCGATGATGTGGACGCTGATCAGGGCACCCGGTTGCAAGGTCGTCATGCCCGGAGCCAGCTCCAATTGCTGCTGACCGATGCCGCCCACAATCTGGAAATACTCCGACGAGTTTTGTTTCGGGTCGAGACGCCAATAAATGTCGTTCGCCGCGCCTTCCGGTAGCGGGTCGCTGAGTGTCACGCCCATGGCGTCGACGCAGCCTTGGTTGTAAATCTGGATCGTGAAGCCGGCCATCTGTCCGGCGACGATCTGCGACTGATCGGCCGTCTTCGTGATATCGACGTCGGCGCTGTGCAGCGTGATGGTGGCGCTGGCCTGGGCGTTTTGATCGTTGGCCGGCTCGTTCGAGGCGTTGACCGTGGCCGTGTTGACCAGCGTGGTGGTGCAGGGCGCCAGGCCCGGATTGACGTCGTTCAGACTTGTCTGGCCGGTGATATTCACACTGATGCTGGCGCCGGCCGCCAGCGTGTTCACCGACGACGCCAGCGTGAGCACCTGATTGCCCACCGGTCCGCTGATCACGAAATCGGCCGGTTGCGTGCCCGCCCCGTAACCCATGCCCGACGAGTCGATTTGCCAGTGGATGTCGTTGCCATAGCCCGCCGGCAGCGGATCGTTGAGCGTCAGACCGGTGGCCGTGTTGGCGCCAACGTTGGATATCTCGATGGTGAAACCGGCGGTCTGCCCGGCGTCGACCGACTGCTGGTCGGCGATCTTCAGGATGTCGACCTGGGTCGACGGCGGCGAAGGCGGCGTGACGCATTCCGGCTCGTCGCCGAAGTTGCTGGCGGCGGAGCAGTTGTTCGCATCGCCGCTGTAGGCCGCGACCCACTGATAGGTGCCGGCTACGTTCGGCACGTAACCGCCGGGGTCCGTTCCAACACTTGTGCTGTAGGTGCCGTCGCCGCTGACCGTGACGGTGTCGCTGTAAACGTTGTTGCCGTTGTCGGCCGCCGGCGTGACGCCGGGAGCGAACAGATAGAAAGTGATCGTGCCGGTCGGGTTGCTGCCGCCGGCAAGGGTGGCGGTGTCGGTGAGACTGTCGCCGCCGCCCAAAACCACTGGGCCGCCGGGGACCGTGGTGATGTTCGGCTGGGCTGGAGTAACGCATTCCGGTTCGTCGCAGAAGTTGCTGGCAACGGCCCCGTTGTTCGCATCGCCGCCATAGACCGCCAGCCACTGATACTTGCCGGTCACCGTCGGCAGATAGCCGCCCGGGTCCGTTCCGCCGTCGGTGCTGTACGTGCCGTCGCCGTCGACAGTGACCGTATCGCTGTAGACATTGTTGCTGTCGGTTGCGTTCGGAATGACGCCGGGAGCGAAGAGGTAGAAGGTGAGGGTGCCCGTCGGGCAATTGCCGCCCGACAGCGTGGCCGTATCGCCGAGCATGTTGCCGCTGCCGAGGACCACGGCGCCGCCGGCGTTGGTGGTGATGCAGGGCGGCGGCGGGTTGCCATTGTTACAGGCGCCCGCGTCGATGAGGCTGACGCCGGACAGCAAGTGGCGCGTCTCGAGGGCTTCCAATCGCAAGTAGTTGGCGGATCCGAAACCTGCCCGACAGTATCCCCGTTGGCCCTTCCGCGAAGCAAACACTTTGCCAACGCGGTTGACATCGTTCCTGGCCCGTTTCCTGGAGAAGTGAGAGAACATGCGAGAAGCCCTTGTGCCTGCGAGTGGAAATGGAGAAGTGAGAAGCTAAAGTCCCAGTGTAATCAGGCACAGATATCGATCAACTTATTTCTAAAAAGTATTACATCTATAGTAGATATGAGCATTGGTCGAGCGGCGCCGCTTGCGAGGCTTATGCGGATCTTGCCGGGTCCGCGAAAAGTGCGGCCAGTGGCATGAACGGTGCGTGCCGGTTCGAGATCGTCTATCGAACCAACGATCCGCGCCGCCCCCATCTGACCTTCGTCTGCACCGCCAAGGTCCGCGAGCGTTCAGCGAGCGGCGAATAACGGGGTACGTGATTTGCAACCAGGATTTCGAGATCGCTCAACGTAGGGCGAACACATTCTCGTGCCTGGAGGCAACTCATGCGACTCACTGGATTCGGGGCCATCGAATATGCGGAAAAGGAAGGGCTGCGGCTGCATAAGAAAGCCGGTCATATTGACGAAGGGCGAAACGGGTTGACCATCGCCGAGGCGGAAGCGATCGCCACGGACGATCCGGATTCGATCTGGCTCGACGTGCCCGAAAGCGAGTATTACGGCAGCGGTAAAAACATGCTGCCCGAACGATAGAGCAACCCTAAGTATGGCCTAGACTTAGGTGCTTTGGCCGCCGGGTGCGGTTTGACAAGGGTCGCCACGCGCCCCATGATAAGCGGCGAGAGGGCCGCCACAAGATTCCGCCGCGAGCGGCGAATCTCATGCGTGGGGCAAGCATGTCACACAAGGTCGCGTCTATGGCCACCATCATCTACAGCGTTTCCGCCGTGATCGGGGGAACGGTCCTTCTTTGCCAGTTCTTGATGACGCTGCTCGGTCTTGGGCACGATCTGCCCGACGATTTGCCCGACGATGTTCCGCACGACTTTCACTTCGGGCACGACGGCGGCGGCGACCACGACACGGGCCACGACGCCGGCCACCACGGAACAGCGTCGTTCATCCGCATGCTCACCTTCCGCACAGTGGTGGCGGCGTTGACGTTTTTCGGTCTGGCGGGACTGGCCGGCAACTCGGCCGATTTGCCCGGCGAGTTGACGTTCGTCGTGGCCTTGGCCGCGGGCGGGGCGGCCATGTACGGCGTGCATTGGCTGATGCAATCGCTCAAACGTTTGCGGGCCGACGGGACGGTCCGCATCGAACGGGCCGTGGGTCGGAGCGCCACCGTCTATCTGCGAATCCCGGCCCACAAATCGGGCGCCGGCAAGATTCAAATCAACGTGCAAAACCGGACCATGGAATACGAAGCGATGACCGCCCACGAGCCGTTGCCCGTCGGAAGCATGGTCGTCGTCACCCAAGTTCTCGGCCCCGACACCGTCGAAGTCGAACCGGTGCCCGAGCCGGAAAGGACCGCCAATGTTTAGTCAATTGTTGTCCTCCGTTACGCTTATTGCTCAGACATCCAGCGGCCTGCTCATATCGCTGGGCGGCATCGCCATCGCCGTGATGGTCGTCTTCTTCGGCCTGCTCATTCCCCTGGCCTCGCGCTACAAGCGTTGCCCCAGCAATCGCGTGTTGGTGATTTACGGCCGGGCGGCCGCCGGCGAAGTGTCGAAGTGCATCCACGGCGGCGCCGCCTTCGTCGTGCCGCTGATCCAGGATTACGCCTGGCTCAGCCTGGAACCGATCCAGATCGAAATTCCGCTGCGCGGCGCACTGTCGGCCGAAAACATCCGCGTGAACGTGCCGAGCGTGTTTACCGTGGCCATCGGCACCAGCCTGGAAGTGATGCAGAACGCGGCCATCCGCCTCTTGGGCCTGAACACGGCCCAGGTCAAGGAGCAGGCCGAGGAGATCATCTTCGGTCAGTTGCGGCAGGTGATCGCCTCGATGCGGATCGAAGACATCAACCGCGATCGCGACACGTTCTTGGAGCACATTCAACGCTCGCTGGAGCCGGAGCTGAAGAAGGTCGGCCTGGTGCTGATCAACGTGAACATCACCGACATCACCGACGAGTCGGGCTACATCGACGCCATCGGCCAGAAGGCGGCTTCGCAGGCCATCCAGCAGGCCCGCGGCGATGTGGCCGAGCAATTGAAGCTGGGCGAAACGCGGGTGGCCGAAGCCGAACGCGATAAGGTGATCCAGGTGGCCTCCGCCACGAAGCTGCGCGAGATCGGCACCCGCGAGGCGCAGCGCGAGCAGGCCGTGCGGCTGGCCGAGTTGGCCAAAGAACAGGCCATCGGCGAGCAGACGGCGGGCTTCGAGCGCGAGGCCCAAGTCAAAGACGCCGAGCGGCAAATGCGGATCGCACTGGCCGACGCGAACGCCAAGGCCGTGGCCGGCGAAAACACGGCCCAGGCGGTGATCGCCGCTTCGCAAGCCGAATTGCTGGTGAAAAAGGCCGACGCTTACGCCTTGGGCGAGACGCGCAAGCGCGAGGCCGAGGCGGCCGTGCTGGAAGCCCAGAACCGCGCCATGGCCAAGGCCGCGCTGGCCGAGGCCGAACGCGTCGAAGCCGAACGCCGGGCGGCCGTGGAGGCCCCGGCCAAAGCCGAAAAGGCCAAAGTCGTGGTGCAGGCCGAGGCCGAGGCCGAAAAACGCCGCATCGAGGCCCAGGGCGAGGCCAGTGCCATCTTTGCCAAGCTCGAAGCCGAGGCCCGCGGCCAATATGAGATTCTGGCCAAGAAGGGCGAAGGCCTGCGCGAGATCATCTCGGCCTGCGGCAGTGCGAAAGATGCCTTCCAACTCTTGATGCTGGAACATCTCGACCATCTGGCCGCCACTTCCGCCACAGCGATCTCGAACATCAAGTTCGACAAGGTGGTGGTCTGGGAGAACGGCGGGCAAAACGGCACGACGAACACGGCCAGCTTCCTGCACGGCATGGCCCGCACGATGCCGCCGATGATGCAGGTGCTGCGCGACATCGGCGGCGTGGAGATCCCCGAATCGCTGGTCAAGTTCGCCCAGAACGAGCCGGTGACGACCGCGACCGGCAACGGCGCGGCGCCGAGCCACGCCAGCACGCCGGTGGAAAACAGCGTTAAGGCGGGCGTGTAGACCGTAGGGTGGGACCAGCGAGCTTGCGAGCGCCGGCCCACCGTTAGCCGGATCATTCATTCGGCGCCGTGGCCCCCGCATCGTCATTGACGGTGGGCCGGCGCTCGTAGATATAGCTCGCATGCCCCACCTTACAGCCCCGCTCGCTCACTTGCCGATGCAAAAGCGGCTGAAAATGCGGTCGAGGATGTCGTCGGTGTACACCTCGCCGGCGACCTCGCCTAATTGATGCAGCGTGCCGCGCAGTTCGGCTGCTACCAACTCCTCGCCGCCTGCCGATTGAACCACGCCGCGCGCGCGAACAAGCCCCTCGGCCGCTTGCCGCAGGCTCTCGCTGCAGCGGACCGCGGTGGCGGCCACCACGCCGAGTGTCACCTTGTCTGCCTCTCCTGCCTCACGAAGCCGCCTGCGCAGCAGGTCAAGACCGGCCCCGCTGCGGCTGCTGGTGTCGATTGCCTCCGGCAGCTCTCGCGCGCGGCGCGGAAGGTCGGTCTTGGTACACACGACGAGCCGCTCACCACGCGGCCGGCTTGCCAGCAAATCCTCCTCGCTTTCCGTCAACGGCCGACTCGCGTCGAGACACACGATTTCGATCTCTGCCTGTTCCCGCTGGCCGCATCCGGCCGCCTGCGCGGCGCGCGCGATTGCGGTCGTTTGCGCATGTTCGATGCCCGCGGTGTCGACCAACTCGAACATGGTGCCGTCCAAGTCGAGGCGAGTCGCCAGGTAATCGCGTGTGGTTCCCGCCTGCTCGGAAACCAGCACGTTCTGCCCGCCGAGCGCGTTATACAGCGAGCTCTTGCCGACGTTGGGTGCGCCGATCAAGACGGCCCGCAACGTGCCCGGCGCTTCGCCGCGAGCCTGCATTTGATCGAGCAGTCCTTCCACTTCGGCCTGGGCGGCGGCCAATTGCGCGTCGAGATCGTCGGGCGAAATGAACTCGATATCTTCTTCGACGAAGTCGAGGCCGGCTTCGAGATGCGCCAAGGCATCCAGCAACTCGCCGCGCAGTCGCGCCAGCGGCGCGGCCAGGCCGCCGGCCAATTGGCTGAGCGCCGTTTCGAGCTCCCGCCGGCCGCGGGCGTCAATGACTCCCAGCACGGCCTCGGCCTGCGTCAGGTCGATCCGCCCGGCAAGAAAGGCCCGCAAAGTGAATTCGCCGGGGCGGGCCAGCCGGGCACCCTTGGCGCACAACTCTGCCAGCAGGGCGTCGACCAGCGGCGGCGACGCGACGGTGTGTACTTCGGCAGTCGGTTGCCGCGTATAGCTGCGCGCGGATGGCCAGAGATATAAGGTGCAAGGCAAGGGCGCCGCCACGTCCGCAAGCCTGACGCTGCCTGGGATCGCGGTTGGCCGGCGGATCTGGCTCAGCGCTTCGCCGCCATCGGCCGTGAAGCATAGTTCGACGCAGGTTACGGTCTGCGGCCCGCTCACGCGCACGACGGCCCGTGCCGCGCCGCCCGGCGCAGATGCAAGGGCTGCGATGGTATCGTGAGGATCGAGCATGGGCGGAGCACCAAACGGGCTTGAAACGCCGGCCAAGTCTACGGTATCTTGCAGGATTGTCCACCTTCGGCCACGAGCAAAGCTATGCGAACCCGCCCGCGCACCGCGCTGAAAATGAAACGCAAGTCCCGCACCTGTCCCAAGTGCGGCGCCAAGATCAACAACCAGCGGAAGCGTTGCAAGCGCTGCGCCAAGACGCTCCACATACCGTGAATGCGAATCGTCTTGTGTTACCCGGTCGAAGAGCGGCACCTGCGCCAGATCGCCGCCGCCGCGCCCGATGCCGAAGTGGTTGACGCCGGGCAAGAGCGGACCGCGCAAGAAATCCTTGCGGCCGACATTTTTTGCGGCCATGCCAAAGTCCATCCCGTTCCCTGGGACGAAGTCGTCCGCCGCGGCCGTTTGCGATGGATCCAGTCGTCGGCTGCCGGCATGGACCATTGCCTCGTGCCGTCGGTCATCGCTTCCGAAATTGTGGTCACCAGCGCGTCGGGCGTCTTGGCCGATCAGGTGGCCGAGCACGCGCTGGCCCTCATCACGGGCCTGCTGCGGAGCCTGCCGGTGTTTTTCCGCGCGCAGCAGAGCAAAGAATTCATCCGGCGGCCGACGCGCGATCTGCACCGGGCCACGATCGGCATCGTCGGATTCGGCGGCAACGGCCGCCGTCTGGCCGAAGTGCTGCGCGTCTTCAAAGGCCGCATTCTGGCCACCGATATGTTCCCGGCCGACAAGCCCGACTATGTCGACGCCCTCTGGCCGGCCGACCGTCTCTATGACCTGCTGGCGGCGTCGGACATCGTGGTGCTGGCGGCGCCGTTGATACCTTCGACGCGCGGCATGATCGACGCACGGGCACTGGCGCAGATGAAACGCAGCGCCATTCTGGTCAATATGGCCCGTGGTCCGTTGGTCGTCGAACCGGCCCTGGTCGAGGCCCTGCGCGCAGACCGCCTGGCGGGCGCGGGGCTCGACGTGACCCAGACCGAGCCGCTCCCGGCGGACAGCCCACTATGGGATTTGCCCAACGTGATCATCACGCCGCACGTGGGCGGGCAGAGCGCCCCGAGAATCGACGACATGACGGATTTCTTTTGCGAGAACCTCCGTCGCTGGCAGGCAGGCCGCCCTTTGTTGAATCTCGTCGACAAAAATCTCGGTTTTCCGGTGTGGGGGGCCGGATCTCACTGGACGCAATGCCGCGCCGCACTTTAAGATTGTGGCTGGCAAGAAAAGGCGATTGCCCTCTTGGAGGGCATCGATTCCTCTTACCGGGAGGCGGTGCATTGTCTACGACCACTTTTTTCGACGGTTCGGCCACGCTGACATTCAGCGGACGTCCCAAGATCCGGCCCGTCGACGACGATCTGCTCAAACGCTACGAACGGCTGGTGACGGAACAGCGGCATAGCTGGACCGAGCACCACCATCTCAACAAGCTGCTTGGCTCCGGCGGCCAAGGCGTCGTCTATCTCAGCGAGCGCCGCGGCACCGACCAGTTCACGTTGCCCGTGGCGCTCAAGGTTTTCTCGCCCCAATACTACGACAACCCACGCAGCTACGACGAGGCGATGGCACGGATTGCCCGCGTCGCTGCCCGCGTGGCCCAAATTCAGCAAGACAATCTGATCGACGTCCACAACTTCATCGACCGCAACCGCATCCGTATCATGGAGATGGAGTGGATCGACGGCTACGACCTGAGCCGCCTGCTCAGCCCGGCAATGCTGGCACGCGCCCAGAACCGCGTCAGCATTCGCCGCTGGGAATATCTCAACAACGTGATCGTGACCGCCGGCCCCGTGCAACCGCGGCTGAAGCCGGGCATCGCCATTGCGGTGTTGCGCGAATGTCTGGCGGCGCTGGCCGCGCTGCACCGTGAAGGGATCGTGCATGGCGACATCAAGCCGTCGAACATCATGCTCAAACGGACGGGCAATGCCAAGATCATCGACATCGGCTCGGCCTTCGAGATCGACGACGCGCCGCAACGCCGGAGCTGCACGCCCACCTATTCGGCGCCCGAAGTGCTGGAAGGCGTGGGCACGTCGCCCCGCAGCGACTTGTGCAGTCTGGGTTACGTGTTGATCGAGATGCTGGCGGGCATGCCGCCCTTCCCCGGCCAGTTGACCTACAAGGACCTGCTGGAAGCGAAGCGGGTGTTGGTGCATCGTTTGCACGAGTGGCTTCCCAGCGAGGTGGCCTGCAGCGACAACCTGATGAACCTCATCCGCAGCCTGATCGCTCCCGATCCGCAGTGCCGCTTCCCTTCGGCCGAAGCCGCTGACATGGGCGAGAAAGGCAGCGCCGCCAGCTTCCACCGTCAGCTTGTCAAAGGCGACCTGGCGACGGAGTATGAAAACGACATCCGGTTGTGGCTGGAAGAACTCGACTGAACGTTAGGGGACGCGGGCGGTTTTCGCGTTCTCGACATTGTTTGTATTCGCCGGGGCAATAAGATGAAGATATGGCCACTCTTGAACCATCTGATCAGCTTCGTTTTTCTCCTGAGTCGCTGGAGTTTCGGGACGACGTGCGTAACCGGCTGACGCAGCGGATGCGGGAGCTCGCTGTTGAGCGTGTGCTTGCCCAGCACCGAGAGCGCATCATGGAAGACGATTTCAAAGCGGTGCTTCCCCAAGCTGTCCGGGAGATCCTGGCTGAGTTTGGCTTTTCCGTCACGATTGGCGGCTGAGGAATGGCCAAGCTCCCGCAGATCAAGTACGACACCAGCCTCAAGGGCGGTGAGCGCGAAGAGGCGCTTCTCACGGAACTTGACAATCTTCTGCACCTTGAGGCGGTCGCCTGGTCGAGGCGGCGCCGCTCGCAAACCGTTGACGAGTCCGATTTCGAACATGGGTTTCGCGAGTTGGTCGGCGGGCGCAAGGTCGATTTTGCGCGGCAGCTCATCAGCGCAGTGCTCTACGTCCTCTCCGGCGGTGGCGCGTCGTGGGCGGTGAACGCCTACACCAGCAGTGAGGTTCCAAACTCACAGGGGCATTGGGCGGCCGTGACGATGTTGGCGTGCGGCGGTCTGGCGGCATTCGTGCAGCACTGGCGCGGCTGGAATTAGCGCCGCATTGGGGCCTGTCGCTCGGCGGTGAGAGCAGGGGACCGCAATGACCGGCCTCGATTTTTGCCAGGCGGCCTCCGGTCGGTTATGTTCAGGGGCGATGAGCGATGTCACCCGCATCCTATCGGCTATCGAGCAAGGCGATCCGCACGCCGCGGAGCAGCTCTTGCCGTTGGTCTACGACGAATTGCGAAAGCTGGCGACGCAAAAACTCGTGCAAGAGAAGCCTGGGCAAACCTTGCAGGCCACGGCCCTGGTCCACGAGGCGTATCTGCGGTTGGTCGACGTCGGCAAGGCCCAGCATTGGAACAGCCGCGGACACTTCTTTGCCGCCGCGGCCGAGGCCATGCGGCGGATTCTGGTCGATCAGGCACGCAAGAAAAAAAGCCGTAAGCACGGGGGCGGGCTGGAACGCCTTCCTCTCGAGGAGGCCGAGATCGCCTGCCCGGAGCCGGCCGTCGATCTGCTCGCCGTGAATGATGCCCTCGAAAAGTTCGAGCGTCTGGACAAGGCGGGCGCCGATCTGGTGAAGCTGCGCTATTACGCCGGCCTCACGCTCCCCCAGGCGGCCGACGCGCTGGGCATTTCTTCCTCAACTGCCGATCGGCTATGGGCTTACGCCCGCGCCTGGCTCCATGCGGAGCTAAGAGAAGACGACCCGGAACGAGCGTGCTGAAAAAATCCTCTGAAATTTTCTGTTTTGTGGGGTGATGCGCTGCTGGATTCCGCACTGTGTTATAGAAGGAATTCGTCATGCTCGATTACGACAACGATGAGAAAGCCATTTTTCTCGCTGCCCTGGAGCAATCCACGGCGTGTGAGCGCGAGGCGTACCTCCGCAGCGCCTGCGGTGACGACCCCGAACTCTTGAAACGGGTAAAAGTGCTCCTGTCGGTCCATGAGCAATCGCACGGCCCCTTGGACGCGCCTTCGCCCGGAGTTGGCGTTGCGCCTACCCTCGAGCGGCCCATCGCCGAGCGGCCGGGCACGGTGATCGGGCCGTACAAGCTGCTGGAGCAGATCGGCGAGGGGGGTTTTGGCGTGGTGTTCATGGCCGAGCAGCAGCAGCCGGTGCGACGCAAGGTGGCGCTGAAGGTGCTCAAGCCGGGCATGGACACGCGGCAGGTGGTTGCCCGATTCGAGGCCGAGCGGCAGGCCCTGGCCCTGATGGACCACCCGAATATCGCCCACATCTTCGACGGCGGCACCGTAGGTCAGGCTTTCCAGCCTGACAGCGACCCGGCTCGTCAGGCCGGACAGCCTGAACTACTCGGTCAGGCTGGAAAGCCTGACCTACATTGCGGCCGGCCTTACTTCGTCATGGAACTGGTCCGCGGCATTCCTATCACGGAATTCTGCGACGAGAGCTGCCTCGGCATCCGCCGGCGGCTGGAGCTGTTCGTCGACGTTTGCCAGGCGGTGCAGCACGCGCACCAGAAGGGGATTATCCACCGCGACATCAAGCCTAGTAACGTGATGGTCACGCTGCACGACGGCCAGCCGGTGGTCAAAGTGATCGACTTCGGCATCGCCAAGGCGATGGGCCAGCAGCTTACCGAGAAGACGCTGTTCACGAACTTTGCTCAGATGATCGGCACGCCGTTGTACATGTCGCCCGAACAGGCGGAGTTGAGCGGGCTCGACATGGACACCCGCAGCGACATCTATTCGCTGGGCGTGCTGTTGTACGAGCTGCTGACGGGCACGACGCCGTTCGAGAGCGAGCGGCTGAGCAAGGTTGGTTATGACGAGATGCGCCGCATCATCCGCGAGGAAGAGCCTCCCAAGCCGAGCACGCGCATGAGCACCGTCGGAAAGGCAGCCAGCACGGCTTCCCAGCAGCGTGCAAGCGACCCGCGCAAGCTCAGCCGACTATTTCGCGGAGAGCTCGACTGGATCGTGATGAAGGCCTTGGAGAAGGACCGCAACCGGCGGTACGAGACGGCCACGGGATTCGCATTGGACGTCAAACATTATCTGAACGACGAGCAAGTCGTGGCCTGCCCGCCGTCGGCGCATTACCGGCTGCGGACGCTTCTGAAGCGCCACCGTGGGCCGGCGGCGGCCGTCTGCGCCGTGCTCGCGGTGCTGGTGGGCGGCATCGCCGCGACGAGCGTGGGCTTTCTGTCGGCCCGGGCGGCCCAGCGGCGCGCGGAAGAGAACTTCGAAATCGCCCACAGCGCGGTGGACGATTATCTGAACAGAGTTACGGAAGACCCCGACTTGAAGCGTTCCGATTTCAACGCCTTGCGCAAGAAGCTGCTGGAGTCGGCCGTGCCGTTCTACCAAAGGTTGGTTGAGCGAAAGCCGCGAGATGCGGCGCAGGAAGCGGCGCGCGGCCGTGCTTATGGCCGACTTGGGACCGTGCAGCAGCAAATCGGAGAAACGGCAGGGGCACTGGCAGACTTGGAACAGATGCGGTCGATCTTTGCCAAACTGGCCGCCGACTTCCCCGCCGCGCCCGAATACCACTCGCAACTGGCCGCGAGCCACTTCGGCCTCGGCAACGTCCTGTTCTCGCTGGGTCGCAACGACGAGGCGGACTCGGCCTATCGTGACGCGCTCGCCATTCAGAAAAAGCTCGCGGCCGAATCCCCAACCGTATCAGAATACCGCGAGAACCTGGCTAAAACCCACAACGCTTCGGGCGTCCTGCTGGCCCGTCTGGGCAAACGCGACGAGGCGGAGGTGGCGTTTCGCGCCGCGCTGGCGATTCATGAGAAACTCGCAGCCGATTTCCCAACGGTGCCAGATTACCGATGGGGCCTCGCCGCAGCGCGGACGAACCTCGGCACCGCCATGAAACAGGAGGGCAAGCACGACGAAGCCGAGGCGGCCTATCGTGCCGCGCTGCGCGTTCTGGAAAAGCTCGCCGCCGACTTCCCAGCGGTACCAACATACCGACATAACCTGGCCATGACCCGCAACAATCTGGCCTCGGTCCTAGACGATCAGGGCAAGCTCGCCGAGGCGGAGGCGGCGTGTCGCGCCGCGCTGCCCGTTAAAGAAAAACTCGCGGCCGACTTCCCAACGGTACCGGAATATCGCAGGGGCCTAGCCGGAAGCTGGCAAAACCTGGGCTGGATCCTGATCGGCCTGGGCAAGGATGACGAGGCAGAGGCAGCCTGGCGCGCCGCACTAGTCATTCTGGAAAAGCTCGCCGCCGACTTCCCGACGATCCCAAAGTACCGAGAGGAATTGGCCGTGACCCGCCAAAATCTGGCCAGGACCCATCTTCGAAAAGGCGAGCGGGATGAAGCCGCCGCTACCCTCTCTCGGGCCATGGAACTGGACGCAACAGACCACTTTAGCGCCTACCAACTCGGCTTCCTCTTGGCCGAGCAAGGCGACCTTCCGGCCTATCAGAAATACTGCCACACCATGCTCTCGCGCTGGGGCAACGCCACCGATTCTGCCGAACAAACGGCCAAGGCCTGCTTGCTGCTTGCGGGCGGCGTCTCGGATCCCGCACAGCTCGCGCCGCTGGTCCAGACGGCCCTATCGGTCGGCGCGAGGCATGAAGCCTATCCGTGGTTCTTGTTCGCGCAGGGACTGCACGACTACCGTTGCGGCCGATTCGCCGAAGCTCGGACTGCCTGCGCAGACAGTCGCCAGCGAGCCGCGTCTCATCCCGAGCTGATCGTCATTAATCAGGTGGTCGAAGCCATGTCGTTGTACCGCCTGGGCAAGACCGACGAGGCGCGGCAGGCGCTGGCCGCAGCCGACCGGCTTCTCGTCGACACGACGCCCGATTTCGGGAGCGGCGATCTCGGCCCGAGCTGGCACGACTGGCTGGGCTGCCGGATCCTCCGCCGCGAGGCGGAGGAGTTATTGAACCATCCGACGACGGAAACAGGACCGTGAATCCTTCCTGGGTGAAATGATGATCGTTGGTCAAAACTTCGGAAATCGCCAGCGTCTGCATGGCCAGCATCGAGCAAGTCGGTCCGTTTATACCGGCCCCCTTTTTGGCCGCGTAGCGACCGCGGAGTTTAGCCGTGGGTGCCAACCCACGGTTCGCAGCCGCAGAATGAACAAGAGCCGCGTAGCGGCGACGGAGTCGTGGGCGTTCAGTTCTGCCGCCGCTACGCGGCTTACGAGAACGGCGCTGCACGATGTCCGTGGGTTGGCACCCACGGCTAAACTCCGCCGTCCCTACGGGACTGAGACGGAATGGGACAGAGGGAGACAAGGAGGAAGGAGGGACGAGGAGAAGGACAGACAGAGACCCCATCCGCCTTGTGCGGATCGGTGAACAAGATGGTGAGCTAGCTGCGTTCGCGAAGTCAGCAAAAAAGGCCCCATCCAGCTCGCCTGGATGGTGAATAAGATTCGCGGTTGCTAAGCGTCAAGAAATCTCCTTCACCATCCAGGCGAGCTGGATGGGGTCGAAGCAACGAAGGCGCGGCAGTGTCTAGCTCACCCTCTGCTTCACCATCGAGGCAAGCTCGATGGGGTCGAAGACGACCGGTGGGCCGGCGAAGCGCAAGACTCGCTTGTCCCACCCTACGCAGTCGAAAATCCAAAATCGAAAATTGAAAAGACGGCCGGTGGGGTCCTTACGACCAAGCAAGCTCCCCACCGGCCCGGCACCAAGCGGCGCACGGTCTGCGCGCCGAGTGATGGTGTTTTCATTGTATCGCAGACCAGTTCTCAAAAAGGAGAAAGATCATGTTGTTGTTCTCTTCCTGGCTGCCAAACCGGAAACGCTCCCCGTCCGCGGCGCGCCGAAGATCGGCCATCGCCCTGGGCGCGGCCGGCGCGGCCTTGGCCCTGACCATCTGCATCAGCTTCGTCCGTGCCGGCGAGCCGCCGACGATCCAAGCCTATGCCAACGGTAAAATCGTGAACGTGCTCGTTGATACGAACGTCAGCCCCGAGGACGAGGTGATCGCGAGCGGAATCGCCAACCCGCTTTACCTCATCGATGAACAAGACATCAGCCATGTCCTCTCGATCCCAACGGGAGCCCCAAACGGTGGCACCTACAACCCGTACTGGATGATCATCCCGGTCATTATCACCGGCGACGTCACTCTTCCATTGACGAGCGGGGATGCGGTCCTGTCGGCGGTCAACGCTGGGCACGCTACCCTTGACTACGACGGCGCCTTCTACGTGCTCTGCCCAGAGATCTCCAAGTAGTCGCAGTCGTTGCCATCTCGAACGGTCCTGGCCGGACCCGCCGATCCGAGCGGGCCGGCCATGACCCCGGGGTATTTTGGATTTTCGATTTTGGATTGGCGGAAAGGCCAATCCAAAATCCAAAATCCAAAATCCAAAATTGAAAGGCGGCCGGTGGGGTCCTTACGGCCAAGCAAGCTCCCCACCGGCCCGGCACCCGGGCGGCGCACGGTCTGCGCGCCCTTCAGGTCGCCGTCGCCATTCTATCGCAGACCACAAACGAAAAGGAGACTTTCCATGTGGTTCCGCTCAATCCTTGACTCGGCAAATTCCGACTCGGCAGCCGCCCCGCGCCGATCAAAAACGCGCCGCCCGTCACGACCACGCGCGGCGATACCCCTGAAACTTGAAGCGTTGGAAAACCGCTGCCTGCTCAGCGGCTACCAGCAGACTGACCTGGTCGGCTACCAGCCTGGCACGGCGCACCACACCGACCCCAACCTGAACGGCTGGGGCATGACCGCTATGCCGGGCGGGGAGTTCGTGGTGGCCAACCCGTTCAACACCGGGCTGGCCACGTTCTACGACAAGTCCGGGCACGTGCTCCCGCAGACGATCACCGTGCCGGCCTCGGCGGCCCAGCCGTTCGGACCGGTCGGCGAACCCACCGGCGTCGTCTACAACGCGACATCAGACTTCGTGATCTCGGCAAACGGCAAGCACGCGCCGGCCCTCCTGATCTTCGATACGCTCGACGGCACCATCAGCGGCTGGAACCCCGCCGTGGATCCGACACATGCGATCGTCATGGTCGACAACGGCGCCGCCGGCGACCTCTACACCGGTCTGGAGTTCGCGCAGAACAGCCACGGGCAGAATGTCCTGTATGCGACCGATTTCGGCCACAACCGCGTGGAGATGTTAGTCGGCAGCTTC
>DATLUO010000042.1 GCA_035533075.1 Pirellulales bacterium
GCGGTGCTACAGAGTCAAAAGCCTCGGTGTCGGCTGATCATTCCTTCGTCAGCTTGGGCGACGGCGAGCTGCCGGCCACGCGACGGGACCTGTTCCAGTGTCGGCTGATCATTCCTTCGTCAGCTTGGGCGACCGCCCGCCTCGCAAACCTCTCCGCAGAGCATGAAGTCGATCGCGCAGTTCTTTCTCCGCCGCCGGAACATCCTCTCCGTCGCCCGGCAAAGAAACAGGCATTTCGTGCTCAAGCACCGCGTAGACTGGAACCAGCGCGTCGTCCGGACAGTGGCCAACCAGCTCTGCCGCACTAGTTTCTCGGCGCTGTCGTGCCGTCTTGCTGGGCGACGATGTGGATTCCGTCGTCGCGCGGCGGCCAGATTTTGCGCGGCCGCAGTTCGCCGCTCTCCGCCGCCCGTTGCTGGTTGACTTCGTCGGGCAGGCAGATCGGCTGCAACGAGCAGCGCGGGCAGCGCGGGTCGTTCACCAGCGGCAAGGAACGCGGGCCGGCGGCGCAGGCCTTCGCGGCTGCCAGAATCGCCAGCGCATCCGCTCGCAGCAGATCGTCGACCGGTACGACTAAGCGACGTTTCTCGGCC
The DNA here is from genome assembly GCA_035533075.1 of Pirellulales bacterium. NCBI lineage: Bacteria > Pseudomonadati > Planctomycetota > Planctomycetia > Pirellulales > Pirellulales bacterium. Next base: position 594 of record DATLUO010000042.1, read on the forward strand.
GCGTAATAGAGCGTGGCTTCGGGCACGGTGTAGCCCGCTTCCTCCAACAGAATCGCTTGCAAGCCGACCTGTGCGCGGTCGGTGGGCCACGGCTCGACCGGTGAAGCGCCGTCGTCGGGCTCACCGGCGAAACTGACGCGATGCGGTCGACCCTTGCTGGTGTTGCTCCCGATGGATCGCCCTCCATGGGATGGACACCGGGACATTCCGTGGATCCCGGCTTAACGCGTGGGGAACGATCCGACGGCGTTTGCCACACGTTGGCTTCCATTGCCTCTGCCCAGCGAAAGTATGATTCGAGCGCTGGCCGAAGAAAAGAGAATTCCGATGGAACTTTCGCGTTGCTACGCGGCCGCGGCACGGCGGGCCCGTACATTCAGCCGTCCAAGCCGGAAGTCGCCAGCAATCAACAACTCGGCAAGATCACTCGAACAGAGCAGACTCAACTCGGCCGGACGCCGTCGAGCCAAGGGGTCGGCCCAACCGTCCGCGCGGGCGTGATCTGCGGACGAGTCGGCCATTTCGCGTCCGGGGTGCAACGCCACCTCAATCCGGTGCCGCCTTGCCGACAACTGCAAAAAACGGCCCAATAAAGCCAGGTCGATCCGCCCCGCATGCGAGGTGCCGAAATAGGCGTCGGCCGCGTCCAGGCCGGCCGACCTAAGCCGGCTTTGCGATCGGCCGGCGTAGAATTGCTTGACGAGCGAGACGCCGCATTGGGCCACCCGCATTCCGGGCCACAAGCTGGTGCGCCAGTGCCCCGGCTCGCGGGCCGCGCGCACGTAAGAAATCGAGAAACGGCGTGCCAGTTGAGGCACGATCTGGGCGATCACCGGCATCATTTCAATATATTGATGGCCGTTGAGGTGCGTGGGCGTCAGGCAATGGTCGAGCAGCCATTCGATCTGCGCCGACAACTCTTGCTCGATCGCGGCCCGCCACCGCCCAGCGCCCAGCAGCAACCGCCTGAACAGCCCGCCCGGCGGCAGGAAGCGTCCCTCCTCATCCAAGAGTTCATCGCGATAGCGCGGACCGATCAGCGGGCGCCCCTGAGTCAAGTTCAGGTGTACGCCCAGGTCGAACGGTGCCTCTCCGTCGCCCACCCGGCTGCGGCGAGGCATCGACGGTAACGCGCCGGCGGACCGCCGCTCTTCAAGCTGCCGCCAGCGAGCGACCGCCAGCCCGGCGGCGGGCGCGTTCGTCAGCAGCGACGTGCTGGTGAGCAAGCCCGCGGAAAAGCCATCCACGATGCCGTGCGTCACCGCCGCATTCATACCGAAATCGTCGGCGTGCAAAACCAGCCATCGCACCGCGGACGAATCGCTCATGCCGCCCTCTTTGCTTCACAGCCGCTCGTATCGATTGCAACCCCCGAGAACGCCTGTCCGGCGCGTCCGCGCCATTCCAGAATCAGCCAGGCCAACAGCAGCAATCCGCCCAACGGCTGGCTGCCGTGCTCGTTCGAAAAATTGCGAATGTGCTTGCCGAACAGGTCGGTGGTCATCGGCCCCATCATCAGCAAGCCGGCCACGAGCAGGCCGCGGACGGGCCAGGCCGACCGCCGGTGCCAGGCCTCGACCAGCGCCCAGGCCACGACCGGGGATGCCGCCACATAGGTACACGCTTCGGTGGCGGGCCCGAACAGCACCACCCACACCAGAAACCAAAGCGACGCCCGGAAGATCGCCTCGCGGCGGTCGGGCGAGCGACGCGCGATCGCCAGGCAGATGACCATCACCGCGGCTCCGGCCAGCACGCCCAGCATGGCGAACGTTCGTTGCGACATCGGCTGGCCCAGCACCACGAACAACTGGTCGATGGAACGCAGCCGCTCGCGCATCAGCTCGGTGCTGTCGCGCAGATGGTGCCACCAGCTCTGGTATTGCATGAGCACCAGCGACGGCCGATGCGCGGCGAACGGCAGCGCGAGTCCGGCCGCCAGCGCGGCGATAAACCGGCCCGCAAACTGCCAGGGAAAAAGCACGCTCAGCACCATTGCCAGCGCCAGCGGATAGCCCTTGATCAGCGTCGCCCAAGCAAGCCAGCAGGCCGCGCGGTTCCATTTGCCTTCGCCCGCCGCCGACAGCCCCAGCAGCAGCGAGCCGAGCATCATCAAGTTCGCCTGGCTGTTATAAAGACTGTGCAGCGCCAGGGGGATGACCAGCAGAAGCTCGGCGGCCATTTCGTTTCGCGATAGCCGCCGCGGAGAGAGGCGCCGTCCCCAGGCGTAAAGCCCCCAGACGAAGAGGCCGCAGTTCAGCAACTTCCACACGGCCGAACTGACGCCGTCGGGCAGCAGGGCCAGCGGCGTCAGGGCCACGGCAAACATCGGACTGTAGCGATAGTATTCCCGTGCCGGAACATACATGTCTTCGCCGGCCAGCCAACCACGCGCGGCGCCGAGGTACACGTCGTACACGCTATGGTTGTAGGGCAAGCAGAAAGCATGGATCACCAAGCCGACTATCAGGCACAGCCAGGTGTTTCGCGCGGCCGCCGGCCAATCGATCTTCGATCGACTGCGTTGCCAACGCTCTGCCACGGATGCCATGAAGTCGTCGCCAGGTGTCTGCAAGAGGTTTCTCAGGCGGCTTTGCGGGACTCGCGAGGCACAACCGGGACGCGGACCGGCGGAACGCTCTTGCCCGATATGCGATCGCGGGCCGCCAGCCAGGCCACGTCGCGCAGCATGCGCCAGCCGTGCCGCGAAACCGAGAGCGTGGACGAGTATTCGTTGATCAGCCGCACGGCGACGCGGCGGAACGGCAGGCCAAGCCGGTGGCACAAGAGTACCACCTCGGCGTCAAAGGCAAAGCCGTCCAGCGTGGTCCGCGAAAAGATGTCAACCGCCGCCGGCCGCGCGAAGATCTTGAGGCCGCACTGCGTATCGCTGACTTGCTTGGAAATCGCCAGCCGCACAAGCTGCCGGAACGCCGCGCTGGCCACAATCCGCGAGACCTTGCGCCGCACATGGCAGGTCGCCCCGGCCAGGTCGCGGGCGCCAAACACCACCTGGCAGTCGCCCCGCCGGATCCAATGACATGCCGTTTGCAAGGCGCTGAGATCGTAGGGCAGGTCGGCATCGGTGAAGGCCACGATTTGCCCGGTGGCGGCCAGCATGCCTTGCCGCACGGCGGCTCCCTTGCCGGCGTGCCGCTCCAGCCGCAGGGTCGAAAAGCGCCGGCCGAATTGCTCGCTCACGGCCGCCGTCCCATCGCGGCTGCCGTCGTCGACGACGACCACACGATAGTCGAGGCCCCAAGCGTCGAGGAATCCGCGCAGCCCCGCCAGGGTGCCGGGCAAGCGGCATTCTTCCTCGTAGGAAGGCACAAGCACCGTCAATTCGTGATCGGCGGCCGCCAAAATAGTCATTCTTTTGGTCACCGTGCAACGCCAGGCTGCCGCGGACGCGCGTCCGCGGCCGACCCGACGTGTCGGCGGACTCCCGGTGAGGAGGAAGTAGTCGTAAGCGCCCATCTTTTCGGCAGCTTTCGCTGGAAACTTTTACCGGATTTGGCCGACGGCGCGAAGAACGGAAAAAAATGGAACGGCAGGTTTCAGGAGCAACGAGAACGGCGAATGCGGTAGATTGGCTAAGCGGCGTGGTTCTGCGACAACGGGCCGTTTCTTTCTTATGGCGAGCACGCCGGTTCGGCCGGCCCGCTGCGCGAGGGCAAGCTCACCACCTTCGAAGGCGGCGTGCGCGAGCCCTGCCTGGCGCGCTGGCCGGGCAAAGTTCCCGCCAGCCGCGTCTGCGATGAAATCGTCTCCACGATGGACCTCTGCGTGACGATTGCCGGGCTTGCCGGCGCCAAGCTGCCCGACGTGAAGTTCGACGGCATCGACATCGCACCGTTGTTGTTCGGCCAGCAGGGCGCCAAGGGGCGCGACGTTTTCTGGTACTACTCGGGCGACGAGCCGCACGCCGTGCGGCAGGGCGACTGGAAGCCGCACTTGCCGCACGAGTATCTGACCGTGGCGGGCGAGCCGGGCAAAGGCGGCAAATCGTCGAACTACGGCCAGCTCAAGCCGCAGTCGATCGAGCTGTCGGGCATTCGCGGCATCGCCAGCCGGCACGGCTACCGCGTCGAAAAAATCGGCCTCTCGCTCTACAACCTGCACGACGATCCGCGCGAAGCCAGGAACGTGGCCGAGCAACATCGCAACGTCGTCGAGAGGTTGCAAGCGGTCGTCGCAGCGGCCCGCGCCGACCAGGCGATTCGCTCACCGGCGTGCCGGCCAAGAACGTCCGGCCGCATGGCGATGCCCGCCCGAATTGACGTACCGACCAGCCGGGCCGACAATGTAGTTGTACTCGCTCGAAATCGCGACTGGACTGGATCACAAAACGGGGTGCGCGAATCTGACGTCGTTTTGGAACGCACGTGAATAAAAAGGACTGTTGGATGTCAACCGAACGTATTGAGATGAACCCTCGTGTGATGCTTGGCAAGCCCGTGATTCGCGGCACACGGATCCCCGTAGAAATCGTCTTGCGGAAACTGAGCGAAGGAGCGACGGAAGCCGAGTTGCTCGATGCTTATCCGCGATTGACCCGAGAAGACATCCAGGCGGCCCTGGCGTATGCGGCCGACACGGTCGCACATGAAGAGACCGTGCTCGCGGGCCCCGCAGCAAGCGCGACGTAGGTTAAACCGTGCTGTTTTTGGCCGACGAAAGTTCCGATTTTTCGGTAGCCCGCGCATTGCGCGCCGCCGGGCACGACGTGACAACTGTCGCCGACATTTTGCCTCGCGCTGATGATCAACACGTGTTGGATCTCGCGCGACGTGAACAACGCATCTTGCTGACGGAAGACAAGGACTTCGGGCAGCTCGTCTATGCGGATCAGCAAGCATCCGGCGGCGTGATCCTGATGCGCTATCCGGCAAACGCGCGGACCGCGCTGCCCGGCGATGTTGTTCAACTTGTCGCGGATCGCGGGCCAGATCTCGTTGGCCGGTTCGTGGTGATGAAACCGGGCCGATACCGGCTAGGTTCCAAAAAGCCCTGATCGAAACCATGCCCCGCGTGGAGAGGTGAGGCATTGCGCTCGCCGGGTGGCAAGTCACTGCGCGGCGACTCGTTTCACCGACACATAGTACGCTCCCCGCGATTTTCCGTCCGCGGAGGTAAACCACGTTTCCAGCCTGGTCGAACCGGCGGGCAACGACGCCTCGAACTCCACCGCGACTGCCCCCGGCGAAACGTCGCGCTCTTCGTCGAACGTGAAGACGCGCAGCCGTGCTCGCGTGACGGGAATCGCGCGGCCACCGGCGACTGCCGAGCGGACCGGAAGATCGACCTCCTTCGGCCAACGGCGCAACGCAATCCGATACTTGCCGGCCTGTGCGACGCGGACCGTCCAATAGCCGTTCGCTTCGAAGCCGCGCCGCTCTGAATGAACCGCATCCGTCTTCGCGTGTCAATCTTTGCGATCGCCGAATCAAGGCGTCGCCCTATCCCCGAGTGGGCCGAGAACTCCCGCCGCTGGATCGCCGAGATGTGCGGCGTCAGCCACACCTTTGTGTCGTCAATTCGATGTCAGGTGGTAACCGTTACCACGTCTCACAAGGGGGGACATCGCTGAACCTGCGGTTTGGCAAGGGAGTGATCGCGGCTTTAGCCATTGGCGACAACAGTTTTCGTCGGACGACGATCCCACGGGGCGTGGATGACTCGAAAAGCGGCAGTGTGGTCGATAAACTAGCGTTGGGCTATGGGCCGCCGTTTCGCCGACGAGCATCAGCAAAATCCCGTGGCCAACGAGATGGCCGCCTTTCCGCCGCGGGAGCGAGAAGCCTTCATGGCTCACTGGAAAAAGATTCTTGCCGACCACAACGCCATCAAGCGCACGATTCTGCTTGGACCGGAGATCGCCGGAAACGTGGTTTGCTGGGAGCAGTCGGGCGAACGGCTCGTTGGGTACTGGCTGGGCAGGCGCTTTTGGGGCCAAGGCATCGCCTCTCGAGCCATGTCCGGATTCGTCTCGGCGATTCCGGCACGGCCGCTCCATGCTCACGTCGCCAAGACCAATGTGGCCTCCATCCGCGTCCTGGAGAAATGCGGCTTCCAAGTTACCGGCGAAAGCCGCGCGGCGGCCGCAACCGGCGGCGGAGTCGTCGACGAGCTTATCTATTCGCTCTTCGAGTCGGCTGGATGAGCTACGCCGTTTCCCACGGGCGATTAGGTGATCGGCCGCGCGAGCAGGCACGCAGTAGGTGAACCTGACCAAAGCCAGCGTGTCTTTTGCGCATCATGAGCGAATCCGCCGAAACTATCGGCGCCATCTATCGACTGCACGCCAACTGCCGCGGAGCGGTCCGGGAAGCGAAGCGTGTACGATCGAGGCACTGAGGAACTTGCCGCCCCCGCCATTGCCGAAGGTGTTGGACCTGGGCTGCGGCACGGGGGCGCAAACGCTGGTCCTGGCCAAAAGCCTCGGCGCCAAGGTGATGGCCGTCGATCTCCACCAGCCGTCTCTCGATCGACTGCAAACGATTGCCAGCGCGGAGGGGCTGGATCATCTGATCGAAACCCGCCGCGTCGATTTCTCGCAGCTCGACGTGGCCCCGGGCAGCGTCGACCTCATCTGGTCGGAAGGGGCCGCTTACGTGCTCGGCTTCGAGGAGGCGCTGCGCCGCTGGCGGCCGCTACTCGCACCGCGCGGTTTGATGGCCGACGCCCACCTCGTCAGCGGCGACAAATCTAAAGCGACAGAATCCGCCCACAAGGCGATAGACGCTGCCGCCGGCGAGCCTCCCACATTCCGGCAGCACATCGAGAACGAGGCACGGAGATTGGGCTTGGAGAAGCCGTGATCGACGCCACCGAGCGCGAGATCGACATCGTCCGGAGGTGACTTCGATGACCATCCATTTGCTGCCGCTGCTGATTCTCCCAACATGATACTATTCCACGGTTTCGGCGGGAACAGGTATAATATGGCGAGCGGAGGGCGGGGCAGAGCCTTGGCATAGCCAACCGTCCTATCAGGAGCCAGTCAATGAACAGTCCTTTTCCCGGCATGGATCCGTACTTGGAACAGCACTGGCTTGATGTCCACCAACGATTAGTCATTTACGGCTGCGATCAAATTCAGACGTCATTGCCACATGATTTATTGGCCCGCGTTGAAGAGCGGCTTGTCGTCGAACCCGACGACTCACCGGCGCGCGGCATCCATCCCGACGTGCGCGTGGTAGAGCAGAAAGCACCGCCCGCGGTTTCGCAATCCGCCGGTGCGGCTGTCGCCGAAGAGGTCGAAGCCCCCGCGCTGATTGACCTGAGCGACGAGCCAACCACCGAGGGCTTTATTAAGATCGTCGATGCCACCGCGGCAAAAGTAGTCACGGTGATTGAGATTTTGAGCGTGTCCAACAAACTGCCTGGCGAGGGACAACGGCTCTACCGGCAAAAGCAACAGGAATTGAACGAGGGCGGCGTCAGCTTGGTCGAGATCGACTTGCTGCGCGCCGGCGAGCACGTGCTCAACGTGCCAAGCCGTCGCATCCCACGCGCCTATCGGACTCCTTACCGCGTGCGCGTGCGGCGCGGTTGGCGTCCGCGGCGGGTCGAGCTTTACCGCGCTCCGCCCGAAAAACGTTTGCCAAAGATTCAGATACCTTTGCGCGAAACGGATAAAGATGTGACGCTTGACCTGCAATCTCTGATTGAACTTTGCTACCGCAATGGCCGGTACGATCGGACCGATTACACTGTCGATCCCGATCCGCCGTTTGATCCCCCAACCGCCGCTTGGGCGAATGAACTCCTGAAGGCGAAGGGGCTGCGGTAGTACCGGAGACCGAGATGATCCGCGGCCACAAGCATTATCGACGCCTTGCGCGCCGGCGGGACCAGTGTCTTCGACGCCTTGAACCAGCAGCGCTGCTGGCGGCGGCGACAAAAAAGCCGGCGACTGGTATTCGGGCACGCTGCTCGGCGGCCTCGATTTCATCCAGTGGATCGGCGATGGCTCCTGAACCTAATTGGCGGCGGAGAAATGAGTCAGCGTGTCGCGCCCCGAACTGCCCAAGCGGCCCTGACTGATGCGGCCGAGGTTTTCATGGGGGCGTTCAGCGACGGCCTGCCGACTTAAGCAAATCGTTGGCCCACGCGGCGTCGGCCTCGTCGAAGGGCGGTTCCGGCCCGGCCGAGTAATCGAGCGAGTCGTATCGCCCGTTGGCATAGCACTGATCGACCAAGGACTGCAGATCGAGCGGCACGTCGGGGTCGGTCTTGCGCAGAGGGATCTTGATGTGGGGCAGCGGCTGGCGCACTGAGAAGCGGTAGAGCTCCGCTCGGACCGGCTCCCAGGCCCGCCAAACGCATGCCCCATACCCGCGGTGGTAGGCCGTGGGAATGGCACGTTTCGGCATGTTCATGACCCAGCCGCCCCCGCGCAGCAAATCGATCTCGACGAGGCTGACCCTGGCGCGGCGAAGCTCGCGCTGTTTCCGGCGATATTCCTTTCGGCCCGGCGCGTACTTGTTCGACGGGCTCAAAACCTCGATCACTGTGACAAGACGCTGCTCGGCCGTGCGTTCGCGGATTTCGATGTACCCTTCGTTGGCCATTTCCGGAAGATAGACGACGAGCGGCTCGGCTGCCGTGGTCGTGGCGGAGGCCACCGCAACGCCCCCACCCTCCTCGCGATGCGGATGCTCCGTGATCCGTACATCCGGGTAGATCGCCCGTCGGTATTCGACGTCGAGATCATAGGGCTCCACGTAGACCTGCTCCTCCATCCGGGCCACCAGATCGCCGGGCAGCTTGCCCTGAAGGTGATCGCGGGCGTAAGTAACCAGGCTCTGATGCACATCGCGCCAGTGCAATTCGAGATATGGATCCATGCCGGGAAAAGGGCTTTTCATTTCGTGGCCTCTAATCCACCGCCTTGGCACCCGCGATCAAATCGATGAAGTCCCGGTTGCTCTTGAACTTGGAGAGCTGCTTGGTGAGCTGCTCCATGGCGTCGACGTGGTGCATGCTCGACAGCGTGCGGCGAAGCATGGTCACGGCGTGCAGCGTTTCAGTGTCGAGCAGTTTCTCTTCGCGGCGCGTGCCCGATTGGCTGATGTCGATGGCGGGCCAGACGCGGCGGTCGGCCAGCTTGCGGTCGAGCACCAGCTCCATGTTGCCCGTGCCCTTGAACTCCTGAAAGATCAACTCGTCCATGCGGCTGCCCGTGTCGATCAGGGCCGTGGCCACGATGGTCAGCGAACCGCCTTCCTCGAACAGTCGCGCCGTCGCAAACAGTTTCTTGGGAATGTCGAGGGCCTTGATGTCGACGCCGCCCGACATGGTGCGGCCGGTGTTGCCCACCCACTTGTTGAAGGCGCGGGCCATGCGGGTGATCGAGTCCATCAAGAGGAACACGTCGTGGCCCATTTCCACCAGCCGCTTACAGCGTTCGACCATCAACTGCGAAAGCCGCACGTGGCTTTCGACGTCGCGGTCGAGACTGCTGGCGAGCACTTCGCCGTTGAGTACGCTGCGGCGAAAGTCGGTCACCTCTTCGGGCCGCTCGTCGATGAGCAGCACGTAGAGCTTCACCTCCGGGTAATTCGTGGAAATCGCCTGGCTGATCTGCTGCAGCAGGATGGTTTTTCCCGTGCGAGGCGGGGCCACGATCAAGGCCCGCTGCCCTTTGCCCAGCGGCGTGAGCAGATCCATCACCCGCGGGCTGAGCGGCTGCGGGCCGGTCTCCAATTGCAGCCACGACTCGGGGTTGATTGCCGTGAGCGCGTCGAAGCTTTTGACGTTGAGATACTCTTCGGGCTTGATGCCGTCGACGTCGATGACTTCCCGCAGCCGCGGTCCCTGCTGCTTGCGGCTTTGCTGCACCATGCCGTTGATCAGCACCCCTTCGCGGAGGCCGAACTTCTCGATCATGGTGCCCGGCACGAAGGGATCGGTCCTTTCGCGCTGATAGTTGTTTTTGGGATCGCGGAGAAAGCCGTAGCCGTTGGGGTGCAATTCAAGAACGCCCACCGCCGGTTCGAGAGGCACCGGCTCGCCATTTTCCATCAGGGGTTCGAGGTCGGGAGGCATGCGGTCTCCACCGCCGCCTCCTCCACCGCCGCCGCCTCCTCCACCGCCGCCGCCTCCTCCGCGTCGTCGTCGCCGCGGTGCATGTCCGTTAAAGGAGCTGGAACCGTTCATGCCGCGTCCGCCGCGGCCGCGTTTCTTCTTCGCCATAGTTCACCAGAAAAGAGACGGATTTGCATTGGCCATTACCATTGCGGCCAATATCAACGCGCAAACCACGCGCGATGGTTGGGGGGTGATCCCAAAAGATTAAGAACGAGGCCCTCGGCCCGTTGCCGAAAAACCGAAACAGAAGCCAACTTTCGCCTTGCGACGAAAATCGTAAGAATCTGGGGTCGACCCCCTCGGCTGGCATTGAAATTCATGCCAGGCCCTCGAAAATCACCGAGGACCCTATGCCGAGCGGGCGACAGGTATGCCAATCAAGCACGGCCCGCCCACAAAAAAGCGGCCAAAGCCCTGATCCACTGAAGTTTTCCAGGAAAACCAGCAGCTCTTAACGACCGGGCCAGAAGCGGCTCCAACCTCTGAACTGCCATCAAAACCCGCTCAGAGGACCCTTGCAACCCAGCCAGCCTATATGGCCGCCGTTGCGCGGGCGGGACGGTGCCTGTCTGTCAGGCAAGACGTAAAACTATGAAAATCTTAACCACATCTACGGCTGTGTCAAGCGATGTTTTTCTAAATCCGTGACCGCCCCCCCATCTGCCACGCTGCCTCGTGCCAAAGCCAGCCGCACAATCGGAACGATCGGCAGATTTGCCCGAAGGTTTGTCTCCGGCCCGTCCGATGTAAAAACGGTGTCCCGCATAGGGCAGAAGTCACGCTACGCTTGCAGGAAAGGCCCGTCCTCCTATGTTGGCAAACTGGCTGCTTGTTTGGGCTTTCGCCGCGCCGTCGTTCGCAGATTCGCCGGCGGGCGAAGCCGGATGGCGCTGGGAAACCGATCTCGACGCGGCCCAGCGGACCGCCCGGCAGACGAACCGCCTCGTGCTGATTCACTTCGGCGGGCCGTGGTGCCCGCCGTGTCAGCGGTTGGAGCAGCAAGTGTTCAACCAGCCGGGTTTCGGCCGCGAACTCCAAGCGAAATACGTCGCCGTCAAGGTCGATCCCCATACCAATCGGGCACTCGCCGAGAAGTACGGGATTCGCACCTTTCCGACCGATGTGGTCATCACTGCTCGTGGACAACTGGTGTACAAGGTCGGCAGCCCGAACACGCGCGCGGCTTATACCGAAACCATGAATCGGATTGCGGCCAGTGTGATGCCGCTCGACGCGATTGCGGCGGATCCAAAAGCTAAACCAGAACCGCAGCCACGGCCCCAGCCGGCAGCGCCCCAGCCCAACAAAGTACACGACCCCGCCGATCGCTATGCGGCTTATGAGCGCAGTCGACCGCCGGCGAAACCCCCGGCGGCACGGGCGCAGGCCGGGCAGCCAAAACCGCTGGAAGACGCGCACAGCACGGCTTCGACCACGGAACCGCGACCGAACGGCCTGAACGCCTCGTCCGTCGGCAGCGGCAATCGCTTGGCCACCGCCGCGCAGTATCAAGGCGAGGTCGCGCCGGCACCGCCCCGGCCAACGGGCGTGGCGACCGCCTCAAGGTCCGGCGACGCGACGCCGGCCACCGCTGCCGCGGACTTGCACACACATGTGCCGGTGCGCGATCGCGAGATGTCCGCACCCGCCGCGCATCCACCGCTCGCATTGGATGGCTATTGTGCCGTCGCCTTGGTTGACAAGCGGCAATGGCAAAGAGGCGATCAGAGGTGGGGCGCAGTCCACCGCGGGCGAACGTATTTGTTCGTCAGCCAAGATGCGCAACAGGCGTTCCTTGCCAATCCGGACCGCTACAGCCCGGTCTTTTCCGGCAACGATCCGGTGATGCGGCTCGACCACCATCAAAACGTGCCCGGCCGACGGGAGCACGGCGCTTTCTATAACGAGCGCGTCTATCTGTTTGCCAGCGAAGAGACGTTCCGGCAATTCGACCGCGAGCCGAACCGCTACGCCACCGAAGCGCGGCAAGCCATGCGCCGCTAAGCAGCGACGGCATTGAATTCATGCGGCCCGCGGCGAAGATGCCGATCGAAACGCAGGCTGAGCCGTTTCCCCTCGGCCAGGCGAACGAAGCCTTGGAGGCGTTGCGGACCGGTCGCATCCAGACTTCGCCGTCGGGTAAACCTCGACATGCCTGCGGCCAGCGGCTAGGCTGATAGTTGAAAGTAACCCGCCGGGCCGCGCCATCGCGGCCCTCCCGCCTTCCCGTTGCCACACGATTCCATTATGTCGATCACGCGCGTCTTGCCTCGTCTTTTGTTTGCCTCCGCGCTCCTCGGCCGCGTCGCTTCGTTGCAGGCCGCCACGGGAACCGACCAGTCGGCCAGACCGCCGGCCGAGGCGCTGGCCGCTCTCAAAACGCCCGACGATCTTGTGGTCGAACAGGTGCTGGCCGAACCCGATGCCCGGCAGCCGCTGTTCATCGATTTCGACGAGCGCGGCCGGATGTGGGTCGTCGAGTACATTCAGTATCCCTATCCGGCCGGAATCAAAATCCTCAGCGAAGACAAGTTCTTGCGTGCGACTTACGACAAAGTGCCCCCGCCGCCGCCCAATCACTTCCGCGGCCTCGACAAGATCAGCATCCACGAAGACACGGACGGCGACGGCAAGTTCGACAAGCACAAGAAGTTTCTCGACGGCCTGAACATCGTCACGAGTTTTGCCCGTGGCCGCGGCGGCGTTTGGGTGCTCAACCCGCCTTACCTGCTGTTTTATCCCGACCGCGACGGCGATGACGTTCCCGACGGCGGTCCGGAGGTGCATCTGCAAGGCTTCGGGCTGGAAGATACGCACTCCTGTGCCAACAACCTTCGCTGGGGTCCCGACGGCTGGCTCTATGCTTGTCAGGGAAGCACGGTCAGCGGCGACATCTTGCGGCCCGGCCGCGACAAGAAGCCGGTGCATTCGATGGGCCAGCTCATCTGGCGCTATCACCCCGAGCAGCGGCGATACGAGATTTTTGCCGAGGGCGGCGGCAATGCGTTCGGCCTGGAGATCGACTCGCTCGGCCGCATTTATTCGGGCCACAACGGCGGCGACACGCGCGGTTTTCACTATGTGCAGGGCGGCTATTTCCAGAAGGGCTTCAGCAAGCATGGGCCGCTGTCGAATCCCTACACTTTCGGCTATTTCCCGGCGATGAAGCACGCCGCGGTGCCGAGGTTCACGCACGCCTTCGTGATCTACGAAGGGGCCGCGTTGCCGGACCGATACAACGGACTGCTCTTCGGCGTGGCCCCGCTGCAAAGCCATGTGGTCATGAGCAAGCTGCTGCCCGATGGCTCGACGTTCAAGACGGAGGACGTGGGCCACGCAATCGAGTCGAGCGACGACTGGTTTCGCCCGGTCGGCATCACCGTCGGGCCGGACGGCGCGATCTACGTCTGCGACATGTACGAGGCCCAGATCGCCCATCTGCGGCATCATGAGGGGAAAATCGACACCTCGACAGGACGGGTCTATCGCCTGCGGGCACGGACCAAGGAGCCCCCTGCCGCGTCGTTCGACTTAGCGAAGCTGTCGAGCGGCGAGTTGATCGGCCAATTGAAGCAGCCGAACAAATGGTCCCGCCGGACCGCACTGCGGCTGTTGGGCGACCGCAAAGACACATCCCTCGTGCCTGAGTTGCGGGAAAAGCTTCAGGGCGAGACTGGCCAATTCGCTTTGGAGTGCCTGTGGGCCCTCAACCTGTCGGGCGGATTTGATGAGTCGGCGGCGATGGTCGGGCTGAGCCACGCCAATCCCTACGTGCGTGATTGGACGGTGCGGCTGCTGGGCGATTCCGGCAAAGTTTCGCTCGAACTGGCCTCGCGTCTGTCGCAGCTCGCCCAATCGGAGCCGAACGTCGAAGTGCGCAGCCAGCTTGCTTGCACCGCGCGCCGGCTGCCGGCCGAGCAGTGCCTGGCCCTCGTGCGCGGCTTGCTGGCCCGCGATGAGGATCTCGACGACGTCCATCTGCCGCTCTTGCTGTGGTGGGCCATCGAGTCGAAGGCCGAGAACGACCGCGAGGCAGTAGTCGGTCTGTTCAGCGAACCGGCGGTCTGGCAACTTGCGATCGTCAACAAGCACATCTTGCATCGTTTGATGCGGCGGTACGCGGCCACGGGCAGCCGCAAAGACCTGGTCGTATGTGCCAAGCTGCTGAACCTCGCCACGGGCGATGACCAGCGCAAGGCGCTGATGCGCGGCTTTGAGGAGGCTTTTCAGGGAAGGCCGTTGGCAGGCTTGCCCGACGAACTGGTCGACGCCATGAGCAAGTTCGGCGGACAGTCGCTCACGCTCTCGTTGCGGCAAGGCAAGCCCGTAGCAGTCGAGCAGGCACTGGCGCTGATTGCCGACGACAAAGCCGACGGGAACCAGCGGTTGCAATACATTCAGATTTTCGGCGAAGTTCGTCAACCGGCGTGCGTGCCGGTGTTGCTCAAGCTGTTGCAGGCGACCTCGGATGACGGCCTGCGAACCGCGGCCCTGGCGGCGCTCGAGAAATACGACGCCCCGGAAATCGCCGCCACGGTGCTGACGCTCTATCCCCAGTGGACCGACGACGTGCGCAGCGTCGCACAAAGCCTGTTGGCCAGCCGCAAGGGAACCACCTTGGCCCTGTTGGAGGCCATCGACACGGGCAAGGTCGACGCCACGACCATTCCGCTCGACGTTGCCCGCAAGCTGACGGTCCACCGCGACCCGCGGATCGCCGCTCTGATTGCCAGGCACTTCGGCAGCATCGAAGGGGCGACCACCGCCCAGATGCAGGAGCAGATCGACCGGCTGGCCGACACGATTCGCAACGGTCCGGCCAGTCCATACACCGGCAAGAAGCTGTTCACCGCCAACTGCGCCAAGTGCCACAGGCTGTTCGGCCAGGGCGGCCAGATCGGTCCCGACCTGACCAGCTACAAGCGCGACGACGTGGGAAACATGCTGGTGAATATCGTCAACCCGAGCGCCGAGGTCCGCGAGGGTTTCGAGACCTACCAGGTGCTCACCGACGACGGCCGCGTGGTGAGCGGTTTTCTGGTCGACCGCGACAATCAGGTGGTCGTGCTGCGCGGGGCCGACGGGCAATCCGTGTCGCTCGTGCAGAGCGAGATCGAGGAGATGTTACCGCAGCGCAAATCGCTCATGCCCGAAGGGGTACTGGCGAAAATGACCGAGCAGGACGTGCGCGATCTGTTCGCTTATCTGCGGAGCACGCAGCCGCTGAATGATTGAAAACGTGCGTGCCGGGACGAGCGCGGAAGAGAAGGTAAACGGTGGCCCGTAGTCGAACAACGCAGCGGTCGCGTGACAAAGCCAGACTCGTCCGACGTTCGATTCGCTCGGACTCTACCGCAACGGGTGGTGCTCCCTGGGGTGACATCTTCATCTGCCTGGCATTGGCACTGGCCACCGTCGCCTGCTATAAGAACTTGGTGAATAGCGGATTCGTCAATCTCGACGATGACTACTACGTCACGCGCAATCCTTGGGTGCAAATGGGCCTGAGCCGTCCTTCGGTGCATTGGGCATTCACCACGATGGCGGTGGCCAATTGGCATCCGCTCACCTGGTTATCGCTGGAACTCGACTATCAACTCTTCGGCCCAGCCCCGGCGGGCTTTCACGCCACGAACCTCGTGCTCCACGTCGCCAACACGCTTCTACTTTACTGGCTGCTGCGCCGCTGGACCGGCGCCGCAGGCCGCAGTGCGTGCGTGGCCGCTTTTTTTTCACTGCATCCGCTGCACGTCGAATCGGTGGCCTGGATTACGGAACGCAAAGACGTGCTTAGTACCCTGTTCTTGTTGTTGAGCCTCCTGGCTTGGCAGGTCTATGTGCGGCGTGCGGGCGTCGGGGCGTATGCGGCGTCGCTGACGCTGTTCATTCTCAGTTTGATGGCCAAGCCTATGGGAATCACATTGCCATTGCTGCTCTTGCTGCTCGACTTCTGGCCGCTGGCGCGCGGCGGCGAGGTCGGACCGAATCGCACTCCGTGGATGCCGAGCAAAGCGATGCTGGTCGCCGAGAAACTGCCGTTCTTCTTAGTGAGCGCCGCTTGTGCCGCTGTTACGGTCTTGGCCCAGGGCCACGGCGGCGCGCTGGCCTACGGAAGGTCGTTGTCGTTGGCAGATCGGCTGTTGGCCGTGCCCGTGAATTATCTCATCTACCTGCGGCAAACGTTGTGGCCGGCCGGGCTGGCGGTGTTCTATCGGCATCCCGGCGGCGACCTGCCGATGTGGCAGCCGCTCGCCGCCGCCGTGGTCCTGGCCCTGGTCACCATCTCCGCACGATGGCTTCGCCAAACACGCCCTTATCTGACCGTCGGCTGGTTCTGGTTCCTGATCTCTTTGTTGCCCGTGATCGGCTTGGTCCAGACGGGAGCTCAGGCGACGGCCGACCGTTACATGTATCTGCCGATGATTGGCCTGCTCATCGGCGCATGCTGGGGCGGATGGGACCTGGCAGTTCGCTGGCGGTGTCGGGAGGTGCTCGTACTTGCGGCCACGATCTGCCTCTTGGCCTGTGCCGGGCTGACATTCCGGCAAGTGGCCACATGGCACGACAGTGTAACGCTTTGGCAGCGGGCTGTATCGGTCGCGCCGCCTGCGGTCTTGTCGTTTGTGAACTACGCTTCGGCCCTCAAAGAGGCCGGAATGACCGATGAGGCCCAGCATTGGTATCGGGAGGCGTTGGCCATCGACCCCGACGACTTTGCCGCCAACTCCGGCCTGGGAATCGTGTTGTCGAACAAGGGGCATCAAGAAGAGGCCGAGCGCCATCTGCTGACGGCGCTGAAGTCGAGGCCGAAGCATCCGCTGTTGCTGGAAAATCTCGGCATCGTGAAAGAATTGCAAGGGCACCTCGACGCGGCAGTCGAGTATTACCAATTATCTGCCGGGTTCGATCCGCAATCGCCCCGCATCCAGCAACATTTGCAGCGCGTGCGTCAGAAGCAGGCGGCCGGGCCGTCCCAACCCTGAACCTGCCTACTCTTCCACCGGCGACAGTTCCTTCTCGAAGATCACGAGGTTGCTGCCTAAGTCCGGGTCCCAGCGAATGCCGACCAGGTTATACTCGCGGGCGATGGCCAGGTGCAGCATGGGGCGATGCCCGTTCTGGCACTCGAAGCGGACCCAGGCATAATCATGCTCGGCAGCCCAGGCGTGGACGGCGTCCATCAACTGCGAAGCGATGCCTTTGCGGCGGAATTCGGGCAAGACTCCATAGAGCCAGGAAAAGTAGACGCTCGGCTTCAACTCGAAGCCCAGAAAGAACCCGACCGGCCGATTATCCAGCGCGGCGATCAGTCGTAGCCCATTATAGCGGCCGAGAAAACGGCGCTGAAAGAACGCCGCCTCTTTGGCGGGCCGATAAATCTGGCCATACAGTTCGGTGATCAGCGGAATGTCTTCCACGCCTACGACGTCGATCTTTGCGTTAGCCATTGCAGGTAGGATACAGGGTAGCAGGAAACAGGGTGCAGGGAGACTCGCGGTATTGATCCGATTCTGGACTTGCAATGGCCCCGGTTGCAAGGCCACGACTTTTTATTTTTGGTTGTTATGATCGTAGTATGGGAGCGAGCGAGCTTGCGAGCGCCGGCCCACCATGTTTAGGCGTTAGGCGTTAGGCGTTGGGCGAGGCAACAGGACCTTCCTAATGCCTAACGCCTATCGCCCAACGCCTTCAAACACAGCATCCTCTTGATTCTCGGAGTTCATCATGCACCAAAATATCGCCCTTGAACGTCTCGTCGATTTGAGCAATCCCGAGGCCAATCTCATCTTGAATATGTCGCTCGACGAAGCCATCGCACGCCTCGCTTCGGGCGATCCCGAACAGGTGCGGGCCATCGACGGGCAATTTGCTCTCGTGCATCGCGAAGGAAAGACCGTGCGCATGGCCCGCTCGATCGGCCGGCCGTTGCGGTATTTTATCGCCAAACGCGCGGAAGGTCCCTGCCTCGTTGTCGCCGAACGTATCGACGCCATCCGCGACTTCCTGGCCGCCGAGGGACTTGTGGGACAGTTTCATCCGTCGTATACGCGGATGGTCCCGGCCCATCACCTGGTCGAGATTGCGCTGGTGGGTTGCCCCGACCCGAACCCCACCTATCGCCGCTTCTTCACGCCGCAGCGCAACAGTCTGCCCGCCGACATTGACGCGATCGGCCGGGCGTACATCGGCGCGCTGGCTGAAGAATGCCGCAAGTGGTTAGGACAGATCGGGCCTCGCGAACCGATCGGCGTACTCTTTTCGGGCGGCGTCGATTCAGGGGCGGTGTTCGTGTTGCTCTATCATCTGTTGTTGGCCACCGGCCAGTCGCCCGCCCGACTGAAGGCGTTTACGCTGTCGGTCGACGGCGACGGCGACGATGTGCGTCAGGCCCGCGAGTTTCTCGCGGCACTGGACCTCGGTCTGTTTTTGGAAGTGATCGATGTGCCGGCTTCGGCCGTCGACCGGCGTGAGGCGGTCCGGGCAATCGAGGATTACAAGCCGCTCGACGTGCAATCGGCGGCCTTTGCGTTGGCGTTGTGCCGCGGCATCCGGCAGCGATACGCCGACTGGACTTACCTGGCCGACGGCGACGGCGGCGACGAAAACCTCAAAGACTACCCCATCGAAGCCAACCCCGAGCTGACGGTCCGCAGCGTGCTCAACAACCTGATGCTCTATCAAGAGGGTTGGGGCGTCGAGGCGATCAAGCACTCGCTGACGTATTCCGGTGGGCAAAGCCGCGGCCATGTGCGGTCGTACGCTCCGGCCCGGCTGTGCGGATTCAAGGGCTTCAGCCCCTACGCGCTGCCGAATGTAATCCAAGTGTCGGAAGGGATTCCGTTCATCGAGCTGACCGAGTGGCAGCACGACAGGCTCTATGCGTTGAAGGGCGAAATCGTGCGCCGCGGCGTGCAGGCGGTCACCGGATTGTCGATGCCGGTGTTCGAAAAGCGTCGCTTCCAGCACGGCGCCGGCGCTCGCGAGCGGCTGGCGGAGCGGCTGCCGGACGATCCGCAGGTATACCGTCGCGAGTTCGCGGCGATGTATGGTTAGCGGTCGGCCCCTGCCACCGGAGACTGACCGGGCACCGGCAAAAGCGTCGCGCGCGACGCTTTTGCCCACCGTAGCCCTTTCGCTCCGCGAGAGGAAAGCCGTTTACCTCGCGACCATGCGACCACGGACAACAAACCAATTTTCGATTTCAAAGAGCTTAGTCGGAGCGCTCCGCGCCGCCTGCCCTGTCAGCCGTCCCACTGCCAAATTGGCCGACACGACAGCCAGCCGGTTGTTGCAGCTATTTCCATGCCGACAATGAACAAATTAACACATCTTCGTCGCTCGGTTCGCCCTGCCGCATCCAATCCGCCTGTCAGTCGCTCTAGGATAAGTGTGGGTGTCCTGCTTCACCATTTCTCGGCTGCGGGGGGGCGGAACCGGGCGAACCGCGCGCCGTATCCGGATCCCTCACGACGTTTGCTTGGTCCCCGTTCGCGCGCGGCAACGATGGGTGTCTTGCTTCGGCATCGCATGATTGCGGCCACTGGCCGCAGACCCCGAAGGGGTCGTATTCGATAGCCCAGGGTGCAGCGCAGCGGAACCCTGGGTTAGTAGCGGCATTGGCATTGTCAGCCCCAACGGGGCGCCATTCCCTGGAGGCCGCGCCGAACGGTTGGGCTGGTAGCCGAATCGGCCGGCCCCCCCGACATCGCCTGTGGATCGCTTGCATGATAGAATTGGTTCCCGTAGACCTGCCCTTGCTTGGCGGCCTGCGGGGATTGGCCCCCGGCTCGACGGGCGAGCTCTCGGCCGTCGATGTTGTCACTGCGCATCGAAAAGCCGAGTCCGTTTTCGCGGCAAAAGGGGTTGTGCTGAAGCGGTCGACCAGCGGTGAAATGACCAAAATGAAGCAACGGATTGCCGCAGCCTATCGGCAGCAGAGGTCTGGACCGTCGCGCACCGCATCACGCGGTCGCCACGGCCGCAAAAGCAGACCTGGAAAAGGGACCCGGAAAAGGGAATCAGTAACCGCCCTTCACGGCAAGCGTCCCGCAGATCACCCATGCCGACAGGTGCATCGCCAGGCCGCATGTGTTAGCCTTAAGGCAGCGTAAACATTCCGCTCGACCATGGCGTCGCCACCGCCTTCCACGCGAAAACCGCGGCTCACGGGGTCACCAGTATGCGAAAACCGGCCAGGAAACAGAGCATTCAGCTTGTGATTCAACGCATCGTCGCGCGGATCGTCAAACGGTTCCACCCCGAGAGAATCATTCTTTTTGGATCGCAAGCGCGGGAAAGCGCGACCGCCGATAGCGATGTCGACATGCTCGTGGTGATGGAGTTCGAGGGATCGAAGCTCGACAAAATGGTCGAGCTGCGCGAGGTCCTGAGCGACATCACGGTGCCGACGGACATCCTCCTTACGACGCCCGAGGACTTTGGGTGGCGCAAGGATGTGGTTGGTACGATCGAGTGGCCCGCCTTCCACGAGGGCAAAGTCTTGTATGCCCGCACCTAAGAACCCGCAACTCGCTGTTCTGCGCCAGTGGGTGGAGAAGGCCGAGAACGATCTCACCGCGGCGCGCCAGATTCAAAAGCTCGGCAAGGACGCTCCAACTGACACCATTTGCTTTCACGCCCAGCAGTGCGCGGCGGGCGACACGTTTGTCGCGTGTTCTCGGGGTGGCCGATCCCGCAGCGCAAGAAATGGGTTGCGTTCAAGAGCTGGTGCGACATCGGTTGGACGTCCGTCCGCAGCACGTTGAGGTCCTCGAGCACCCCGAGCGCCTGCCGCGCGCCGCGGGCGGCGCGCTGCTTAACAAAAGCGACACGCGCGTGTCGCTTTTGTTTAGGCGCCGTCGCGGACGCGGGTGCGGCGTCGCCCAGCATGAGGTAAAGCCTCGCCGAACCCGGCCCCATTTTCACACTAACCCGACGCGCAAGCGAGGTTTTGCCGCCTTTTTCACGTTCCTCGCTGGCGCTTCGGGTTGAGCCAGGTCTCGGCGTGAACGCCGGCCGCTCGAGAACGGGTCGCAACTCCGCCGGAACCGCCCCGCGCGGGCCGCGGGGCCGCCGCGCGGCTCAGCCTCGGTCAGGCCCTCGGCTGCGGGGCGCAGCGGAACCGGGCCGACCGCGCGCCGTAGCCGGATCCCTCACCACGTTTGCTCGGTCCCCGTTCGCGCGCGCAAACGATGGATCTCTTGCTATGCCGCTCAGCTAAAAGGACCGGCCTCTGCTCAGGTAAAGTGAGCCACTACTTGGAAAGAAAAAGGGGGGCTTCGTCAAAGTAGGTCGAGGCAGCGGCCGCTGGCGGCACTGGTGCGGCGGCTGGCAGGTCGTGCCG
>DATLUO010000043.1 GCA_035533075.1 Pirellulales bacterium
GCGTAGGATGGGACCAGCGAGCTTGCGAGCGCCGGCCCACCGATAGCGACGTCGTTTACGGTGGGCCGGCGCTCGCAAGCTCGCTGGCCCCACCAACGATTGACCTCGAAGACGAAAGCGCGTCAATGCGATGACCTGTTGCAGATCATTTCTACTTTGGTTCGAGGAGGCCAAGCCATAGAGCAGCAGACCAAGATGGCCGTCCAGGGGTTGCCATCCGAACCGCTCTACACCGGGCGGCCTCATTACTGCGTCTCGGCGTTCGGCCCCTCCCCGCGGTCGCACGTGTGGTTGGCGTTGGACGACGACCACCTTTACGTCGATCGTTGGGCCAGCAGCGACTTGACGGCCGAAACCGTTGTGAGTTTCCCCGATTGGCGATCGGGCGACGTGATGTCGCGCCGCTTCACAATACCCTGCCGCGTTCGAGCAACATGAAATACTGGCTGTTGAAAACGGAGCCGGAGTCGTTTTCGATTCAGGATTTGGCCGCCGCGCCCAACCGCACGACCTGCTGGGACGGCGTCCGCAATTACCAGGCGCGCAATTTCATGCGCGACGAGATGCAGGTGGGCGATCGAGTGTTGTTCTACCACTCCAACGCCAATCCACCGGCCATCGCGGGCACGGCCATCGTGGTACGCGAAGCCTGTCCCGATCCTACGGCCTGGAAGCGGGGCGATGCGCACTTCGACCCGAAGGCTTCGCCCGACAACCCGATTTGGCAAATGGTCGACATCCAGCTCGACGAGATTTTTCCCGCGCCGCTGTCCCTCGACGCGCTGCGAAAGGTCCCGGCCCTGAAAGGAATGGAGCTGTTGCGGCGCGGCTCGCGGCTCTCCGTGCAGCCGGTCAAGAAAAGCGAGTTCGACGCGGTGCTGAAACTGGCGAAGGGGGACGAGGGTATTGGCCGCCCGAAAAGCTGCTAAAATGTCCGACGTCAACCTCACTCCCGAAACCGACCACGCCGTGCCCCCGCAAACATTTCGCTGCTACTTCGTCACCAAAGAGGGCAAAGAAACCCGCGGCCAGCTTGCCGAGCGGCCCTTGTCGGACTTGCCCGACGGCGATGTGACGGTCCGCGTCGCTTACTCCTCGCTGAACTACAAAGACGCGCTTTCCGCGACCGGGCATCCGGGCGTGACGCGAAAGTTTCCGCACGTGCCGGGCATCGACGCGGCCGGCACGGTGGTCGAAAGCCGCTCGCCCGACTGGAAACGGGGCGACGAAGTCCTCGTCACCGGCTACGACCTGGGACAAAACACCTGGGGCGGATTCGCCCAATACATCCGCGTGCCGGCAGACTGGGTCGTGCGGCGGCCGCACGCGCTGACTGCCCGTGAGAGCATGATTCTGGGCACGGCGGGATTCACCGCGGCGCTCTGCCTGTCGTCGCTCGTCGAGCGCCACGTCGAACCCGACGGCGGCGAAGTGGTCGTCAGCGGCGCCTCGGGCGGCGTGGGCAGTGTGGCCGTGGCCCTGTCGGCGAAAGCCGGCTTTCGTACGGTGGCCTCGACCGGCAAAGCCTCGGCCCACGATCTGCTTCGCCGGCTCGGCGCCGCCCAAATCATCTCGCGGCAGGAAGTCGACGACGCCAGCGACAAGCCGCTGCTGCCGCCCCGCTGGTCCGCCGCCGTCGATACGGTCGGCGGCCGCACGCTCACCACGCTGGTCCGCTCGCTGGTGCCGGGCGGCTGCGTTACGGCATGCGGGTTGGTGGGCGGCACCGAGCTGCCGTTGACGGTCTACCCCTTCATCCTGCGGGGCGTGGACCTCGTGGGCATCGATTCGGTCGAGTGCCGCTATGCCCGGCGCGTGCAGATCTGGCAAAAGCTGGCCGGCGACTGGAAGCTCGACGATCTCGAATCGCTGGCCACGGAGGTCGGCCTGGACGATTTGCCGCCGCAGATCGAGCGGATTCTGCACGGGCAAGTCACCGGACGCGTGATTGTGAATGTTGGATGATGGCAAGCGTAGGGTGGGGTGGGTCCCGGCTCGCCGGGAGCCGGATAAGCTTATAATACGCCGATCTGCTCCGTCAGTTGATAGACGCTAGTCGTTGGATTACGACCTGCGTCATTATCCGCAGTTGCCTGTTCGTCCATCCGTCGAGCGCGACCAGCGGCGGTCTGATACCCATCAGCATACGTCGTGAACTCAACGCGCTTGTCGTAATCAGGCACAAACTTTTCAAGCATGTCCTTCATCACGTGGCGGTTTTGCATTCCGGGGTTCTCCCTGAAGTGCAGCAACAACCAAAGCTCGAAACATGGGTTGGAGATTGCTAGTTCGATGCCATTATCGCGCGCCATTTCCTTGGCTTCCCCGACGTTCGGATGATCGTCGATGTCGAAGACGCACCACACTGAATCATAAGCTAGGTTGGGATCTCGCTGACGGTCTGATTCATCAGCAGCAGCCTTCTTCCTCTCTTTGGCAACCCGCACCAAACTGCGCGGAACTCCCGTTTCCGGTGCGATTTCAATGTCAACCCGCGGATTGTGAACATGCCTCTTGTAACCGTCGATGTACTGTGGCTCCGTGTTTTTGCCCTCGCAAACAACCAGGATAACTGGCTTTGGGTTACGGAACGGAGGACGTCTGGCTGGTTTGCGGTCGCGATTTCTCCGAGATTGGCTCATTGAGCGTTACTCCCGCCAAATGGACCAGTTGCCGAGAAACGGGATCGCCCCATAACGACCCTGAAGATAGCCGCGCTCGATGTTTTCGCCCTTTCTTGGCTGGTAGTCTGTTAGTGGATAAAGCTCGCTTCCGCCTTCTGGTGACTTTTCAGTTAGCCACACCTGATCGCGACGAAGGGCTGGCTCGCCGAGGGTTGAACCCAGTAGATTTGTGTCATGCGTAGTGCAAATCAACTGGGCATTACGGTGGTTCTTAGCTGGGTCGTTAAACTGCAGCACAATTTGCCGTGCTAAGGATGGGTGCAGGCTTCGTTCAAGTTCGTCCACCACCAAAACGCCGCCAGACCGAAATGCCTGAATGATCGGCCATGCAATGTGGAAGAGAGCCTGTGTACCACGCGATTCCTCGCGCAACTCAAGCCACGCATCGTCGAAACCGCATTCATGCTTGAGCGCAAAATTTGGGCTACTGCGACGACGCTCGTCTTCAGTCTTGAGAACTCGCAGATCGAGGATCCCTATGTCCGCGTCACGCAACATCGCACGAAACTGGTCCAGGAGGCGCGAAGAGTCCTCATCGGTGACCGCCCGACCGCCATCCTCCGCATTAGTCTCCAGAAGCCTAGCAACCTCGAACTCGCTTGACCAAGGGAAGCCGTAAACAGGAAGGCGCCTGCTAGCGGAAAAGAGGTTAACAGGACGGATAGAGGCAAACCATGAAAAGACGGGCTGAAGTTGCGCATGTCGGTGCTGAACTGCTGCTGAGAGGAAAAGTGCGTTTGGCCTGGTGACTTCTGCAATCAGCTTGTTTTCGCCACCAAGGTTTTCACCAAAGTGAAAGTCCTGGCCCTCCCGATGGAACCATTCCTGTTTTTTCCCTTTAGGCCATGCCCAAAGCCATTCCTCAGTGAACGCCGCGTCTGTGGCCTGGAATCCATACTGATAGCGGACACCATCTATGATAATCGTCGCCTCGTAAACTGACGGATCGGAGTGCTTTGGCCCCCAAGCGAATTGATCGCGAGGCACAACTTCTTCCGAGGACCATAGGCGGTGCGATGCCACGACCGCCTCGCGCATGAAACTCATTGCTGAAAGAACATTGCTCTTGCCGCTGGCATTGGCACCGTAGATGACCGCCACCGTCAACAGCTTATTGGCCGAACCTGCCACTTCCCTTGGCCGCATGTCTGCGTCATCACCAATCCGGCCAGCCTCCATCGTGAGCACCTGCTCGTCGCGCAGGGACCGATGGTTCTCAGCTCGAAATTCGACCAGCATCGCAGCTCTCCTCTCGGTCAATATACGATATCCAACGCAATGTGCAAGAAACGTGCGGAAATCGACACAAAATCACCGTCCGTGGGCCATTTACGGGCAAATTCCGCGCGAAAACCGCTCATGCAACGCCGACTTTCTGCGCAAAACGCCCACGTGCCAAAAAAAGAGGGCCGGAATCGGGGGTTTTTGGGCAAAGCCAATTGCTGGGCCACCGGCCCACCCTACACGCTGAATTTGATATTCAGAATGTCGCCGTCGCGGACCACGTAATCCTTCGGCTCCTGCCGCACGAGGTGCGCGGCCTTCACCTCCCGCTCGCTGCCCAGACGCACCAGGTCGTCGACCTGCATCGTTTCGGCCCGAATGAACCCACGGGCAAGGTCGCTGTGGATGTTGTCGGCCGCTTCCAGCGCCGTGCCGCCTTGCCGCAGCATCCAGGTGCGGACTTCCTTTTCGCCTGCGGTGAAATAGAGCATTTGCCCTGAAGCGTCGAGAAGGGCCCGCAACACCTCGTCGCGCCGCGAACCGGCCAGGCCAAGCTCCCGCTCGAACTCCGCCCGATCGGCCGGCTCCATCCGCTGCAGCTCGCGCTCCAGGCCCACGCGCACCGCCATCATCCGCGGCCCGCCGGCGGTGGCCGAGCGGTCGAAACGGGCGGCGTCGAGATCGTCGTCGGCCGTGTTGACGATCACCAGCATCGGCTTTTCCCACATCAGGCGAAAGCTGCGCGTGGCCCGCGCGTCTTCTTCGCTCATTTTGTCGCTCGTCAGCGGCGTGCCGGCTTCGAGCGCCGCCAGCACGCGCTCCAGGGCCGCCAGCTCGACCAGCTCCTGGTCGCGGTTGGGCCGCGGCTTCTTGACGCTCTCGCGCAGCCGGCCGACGCGGCCCGAAACGATCTCCATGTCGGCCAGCAGCAGGTCTTCGCGAAAGCTGGCCAGATCGGTCAGCGGACCGCTGCCGCCGAAGGCCGCCACCACCAGCACCAAGCAGCCCGCCTCGCGGATCAGCGCCAGCCGGGCGGCGTTGCCCTCGTGCGTGCGGCTGAGGCCGGGCGTATCGACCAGTTCCAGCGAGGCCAACGTGACCTTTTTCGGCTGATAGATGTGGCACAGCAACTCGACTCGCGGTTCGGGCACGACCGCCATCGCGCTTTGCCCGGTATGCGCCAGGGCCGGATCGGCCGGCACGCCGGTGAGCCACTCGAAAAGCGTCGTCTTGCCCGACCCTTGATATCCAACCAAACCAATCTTCATAGCTTCCTTGTATTCGCGTGTGTTGAATCTCGTGCCACGTTCGGTCCATTCTACCGGAACCCGGCCGGCGCGGCGATTGGCGGACTTACACTTGATTTTCAGCGACGCCCATCCGATAATTAGATTACTTCTTACCCGGCTGACCCGCCGCAAGGCCTCAGTCGGGTTATTTTTTTAATTCAACGTATGCCAACCGAACCCGCTGTCAAGCGCGCCATCGCCTTCATTGATGGTCAGAACCTGTTCCATAACATCAGGAGCGTATTCGGATACCCATTTTCGAATTACGACGTCCAGAAGTTAGCCAATGCAGTTTGCGCGCCTCGCGGCTGGACGCTGCACCGAGTTCAGTTCTACACCGGCGTTCCTAATGCGGCAGACAACGCCTTCTGGCACGGCTTTTGGTCAAACAAGCTGGCCACCGGCCGAAACCGTAGGAAAAGCCTTGCGCTTCTGCTAGGATGATCGCCGCAACTTCGTTTTGCACGGCCACATGCAAAGGAGGCGAAATGGCGAACCAGACCGCATGGGACGAAGAACAAGAACTGTTGCAGACGCTCGCCAAGGTGGAAGCGTTGTTTGCCGACACCGGCTTTGCCGGCGAGCGCACCGCGGCGGCCGGCGCGATCGAGCGCATCCGCGAGCGGCTCCGCCGCCTGCAGGCCGACGACCGGCCGGAAGAATTCCGCTTTTCGCTGAACGATCCCTGGTCGCGCAAGCTGTTCATGGCGCTGTTGCGGCGCTATGGCATCAACCCTTACCGCTATTCCGGACAGCGCCGCACCACGGTCATGGCCCGCGTGCCGAAACCCTTCGTCGACGAAACGCTCTGGCCGGAGTTCAACCAGCTCAACTCCGAATTGGCTCGTTACCTGAATGCGGTCACCGATCGCGTGATCAAGGCCGCGATTTTCGCCGACGACTCCGACGCCGAGACCCGCGCCGCCCCGCCCGCGCTCAGCGGCGGTTCCTAGCTGCTTTTCAAGTTGAAGTCATATCCGTCGCTCTTCCCCTTTTCGACGTTTGCCGACAGGTCGCTGGTACCCGTCTTAGAAACGCTTGCCGCCGGCACGACGGTGACCTCGGCTGAACCCTCGACCAGAATCAATTCCTGGTCCACGTCGAGATCGCGGAATTGCTGATGGATTCCCGACGGCCAAGCAATCTCCAACTTGTCGACGCGTCTGGCCTCGCCCAGCCCGAACACCAACTGCCGTTGGTTGCTCGCCTGGTAGCCGTCGCCGGCGTTCAGCCACTGGGTCTGTCGGCGCCGGCCGATTTCAACGTGGACGACCGCTCCGATTGCATCGCGGCCCGATCGCACGCCGCGAAGCTGCACGGCCAGAAAATGGCCGGCCCCTGGCGTTCGGTTTGTCACCAAGGCAATGGGCGCTTCCAACGACGAAACCGCGAAATCCTCCCGCCCATCGCGATTGAAGTCGAGGCGGGCCAGACTGCGGCCGAAACACTTTTGCTGAAAGTAAGCTCCCAACGAGTCACTCGTCAGCTCTTCGAAGCGACCTCTTCCCAGATTGCGAAAATACTGCGGCCGCATGGCGTTGGAGACGCCCGGCGACGAAAACTCGTGAACGTGGCCGTTGGCGACCACCAGATCGGGCAGACCATCGAGTTCAGCATCGATAAACTGCGTTCCGAAACCCAACATCGCGAAGCTCGGCTCGCGCAGTCCGGCGGGTCCGGTAGCATCGGTGAACGACTCGCCGTCGAGCTGCACGTACAGCGTGCTCGACTCCTCCTGGAAATTGGTGACCAACAGGTCGATCTTTCCGTCGCCGTTGACATCGCCGGCGGCAACGCCCATCGAGGCCAACGTCCTTCCCTCGCCGTCGTAGGCCAGCCCCGACAGCAGCCCGCGCTCTTCGAACGCGGGCTTTTTGCCACCGGCCGGCGTGCGGTTGAGAAAATAGAAATTGGCGTCTTGATCGTTGGCCACGAAGATGCTCAGCCGGCCGGTGGCGTCGAAATCGGCCGCGACGATTCCCAGGCCGTTTCCGCCCGCGACGCGCACCCCCGCCGTTTCCGTCGCGTCGAGAAAGCGGCCGTCGCCTTGATTGACGTACAATCGGTCGGGGGCCGGCTCGAACGCGCTCGGCCGGCAAGTCCCTGGCACTCCGTTGGTGGAACAGATCCGCTCAAAGACATCGGGGGCTTGCACATAGTTCACGTCGTACAGGTCCGGCAGCCCGTCGCCGCTGAAGTCGGCCAGCGCGCAACTGGTGGTCCAGCTCCCATCACGAATGCCGGCCGCTTCGGTAACGTCGTCGAACGTTCCGTCGCCGTGGTTCACATAGAGCCGGTTGGCGCCGATATTGGCCACGTAGAGGTCCGGAAAACCGTCGTTATTGAAGTCGCCCACCGTCGCTCCACCGCTGAACCGCTCATCGCCGAGCCGGGCGGGCAGCGTCACTTGCTCGAATCGCCCGCTTCCCAGGTTACGGTCCAGACAATCGAGGAACTCCGTCTGGCCCGGCCGCGGAGGCCAGCGGCAACCCTGCGTGAAGTAGAGGTCGGGCCAACCGTCCAGATCATAGTCGATGACTGCGATGCCGCCACCGAACGCCTGGAACATGCGCATGCGCGGCGACGTTCCTTCGCGCCCGCAGAAATACGCGAAATCGATTCCGGCCCGGCCGGCCACGTCCTCAAATCGTGGGGCTGCGCCACTCGGCGCCCACGGCGCAGCGGCCGTTTCTGGAACACGCGAATGGATTTCCGGGAGCGGATAATTCGATAAATCGAGCTGCACGCCCGGATCGACCGCCGCGAACGTCGGCGGCAGCGAGTCGTCCAGCAGCGGTTCGATGCGCGCCAACGCCTGGCGCGGCCAGGCCGCTTCGGGGGCGACCGAGAGCGCGATTTGGTTCCAACCCCAAGCCTCCCAGAATCGCCCCAAGAGCTCCGACTGGCGGGCAGCGTGCAAGAGTTGCACCTGGTCATTGGGTCGTTCGTTCAACGATTCGAGCGTCGACGAAAACTCGGCCAGCGCGGCGGCGCGCCGGCCCAGGGCCTCGGCCGATGGCGAATCGCCGAGCGCGTGGAGCACCTGCGACAACTGAAGCGTCGCCGAATGGTGGTTGGGGTCGCGACGCAGCGCTTCCCAAAACGAGCGGGCCGCCACCTCTTTTTGGCCGCGCCGCATGGCCCAGCTCCCCCGCACGGCCCAAACATCAGGGTGCAGCTCCGCCTCGGCGGGCAGATCGGCCTGCCAGCGAACGAGATCATCGTCGTTCGGTCGCTCCAGAAGCACCCGCCCGAGCAGCGCGTGCGCCTCGACATAGGGGGCCTGCGCGATTACCCGCCGCAACAAGTCGATCGCCTTCGCGTACTGCTTCTTGCGCAGTGCAATCCGTGCCAGGCCGATCAGCGGCGCCGGATCGTCCGGATCGGCGGTGCGGAACCTGGCCAGCTCGGCGGGCGATTCCACGCCAACGGCGTGCTCGCCGGCGAGGAGCAAGACGTCGAGCGAATAGCGACGCTGCCGCAACAGCTCGTAAAGGTGCCGCAACGATTCGAAGCGGCGCCCCTCCACGGCAAGCAGGTGGGCCAGACGATCGTGCGCCGTCACGCGCCGCCGGTCGATTTCCAAGGCCGCGCGATACTTGGCCTCCGCGTTGGAGGCGTGGTCCAAATCGAGCCAGATGCTTCCCGCCGCGCACAGAGCCGCGACGGAGTCGTCGCCGGCAGCCGCGCCGACTCGATCGTAATAGCCCAGCGCGTCGGAGAAATGCTCTTGTTGGCCGGCCGCTTCCGCCGCCAACAGCAAGGCGTTGGCCGATTGCGGCGCGTCGGCCGCGATCTGTCCGCAGAGTTTCTCGACCGCCGCGTACTGCTTGCGATCCATCGCCTGGCGCGCCGACTCCAACAATCGCGCGGGCGACGGCGCGCGTTGCCACACATGCCAGCCAATCGTGCCCGCCAAGGCCACCAAAACGATCGGCAACGCCTTTTCCAGCGGCCGGCGCTGTTGTCGTTTCTTTTGCACCATCCGCGCGAAGCAGATCAACCGCTCTTCAAGTCGAAATTGTAGCCCTCCGCCTTTCCATTCTCGATGCTCGTCGTCAGGTCGGTGGTGTCGATGGCCGTGTACTTGTCCGGGACCATCTCCTTCACTCCGCCCGAGGCGCGCAACTGCTCCATATCCATACCTTCCTCGAGCTTGAGGGGCTGGCCGGTCGCATTGACCTGCTTGCTGACCGTAACTTTATAGTTGCCGGGGATCGTTCCCTTTTGTCCCATCGAGACCAGCTCATAATGCCCCTGCGCGTCGGTCGTCGCGCCACTGCTGTAGAAGCCTTCGGGAGGCGTTCCCTGGAAAGCAAACGCGATCACGGCGTCGGCGAGCGGTTGCCCGTCGAGCGTAACCGTGCCCGAGGCGGGCACCAAGTCCAACTGCGGGCCTTTCTTCTGCTTGCCGCAACCGGCCAAGCCGACTGCCAGCAGCGCCAACGAAAGCCAGCGCATCGAGGAAACAAAAACGCTCATGTTTGTCCTTCGTCGTCAAAAGTTGGTGATCTGACGGCCGTCATTGATTCGATTCAACCATACGAATACGGCATAATAGTCGACGTCGTCACGGATGAATTTGACGGAACCGTCGACAAAGACGAACTGAGCTCCGTCGGGATGATGGCTCCCGAACTGCCAGGCATATTGCAGGCGCCGGCCCGCTCCCAACGATTGGTCGAAGTTGATCGATGAATAAGCGATATCGGTGAGGCCGGTCCAAGTGAATACTTGACCATTTGACCCCTTGTACGAGAGCGTGGTCATCGTGCTGTTCGGCCAGGTCGGCGGTCCGCCCGACAGGGTCGTCCGGCCGTGACAACAGGTGTGGACGCCGGCGCCCCAATACGGCCCGAAAGACGTCGACGTCTTGCCGCTGCTGCCTTGCGTCGACTCTCCCACGGCAATCGTGTTGCTGGTGCCGTCCTTGATCATTTGGATGGTGGCCGCGCCGTCGTTGCCGAACACGCCGATGTGCCAAAAATACGGGTTGCCGGCGCCGTTCCAGTTTCCGCTCCCCGCGTTCGACACGTAGTTGTAGTAATCGCGGCTGTAGTCGGTCATTTCCGCGGTGCTGAACAGATAGTTGCCGCGGGCAACGCTGTTCGCTTCGTAGAAATTGGCCGTATTATTCGGGCCGTTGATCTCAATGGGAGGCGGCGACTGGTCCGACGGGCAACTGTAAACCGCCAATTGTTTGCTATAGACGTTCTGGTTCGTGGCGCTGGTCGTATAGCCGTTGGCGATGGGCAGGCCGTAGGGGCTGGAGATGCTCGATGGTGCGTTGAAGTTATACTGAGCGTACGCGCCCCCTTGCTCCAGTTGCTGTAGCATCAGGACGAACCCGGTGGTGTTGTAAACCGGATAAGGCCAGGGTGTCAGGACGGGCTGAGTGGTCACTTGTTTTCCGCTGTTGAAGCGGCCGTTGCCCAAGATCGCCGGCGGAAAGACCCTGATCGTGTCGTGATAATTCTGCAAGGCCAGGCCGATTTGCTTGAGATTGTTGTTGCATTGCGTGCGGCGCGCCGCCTCGCGGGCGGCCTGCACCGCCGGCAGCAACAGCGCGATCAGAATGCCGATAATCGCAATGACCACCAACAACTCAACCAGCGTGAAACCGCGTCGGACACGAGACATAATTCATTCTCCATTTCGAACATGAGGGGAGGCGCGCCACCGGATCCAAGTCCGGCCGCGGCCAGTAAAAAGAAAAGGTCTGGTGCGTGCATGAAGCCCCAGCAATTGGGCATGGTGATAAAAGAGCCACCTCCCTTCGAGCGAAGGGGCAAGGCAACGAACGCGATCGCCGAACGGCATGTCTGGTTCATCGAACGTAGGCTCTCTAGCGCCGCGGCAAACCGCGACAAGAAAGGAATCGCCTTTAAGGTGCCCGGTCCATCAGCAAACCGATCGACCGAGCAATGCCGCCTACTCTGTAACGATGGCCGTAGTCTACCGATTGGATTACAGGTTGGCAAGGATCTCTATTTCGGATTCGCAACACGGCCTTCCGAAGAATTGGTCCGACTGCCATTCCGCGCGATCGACGAGCCGGACGGTCCCGGCAAGCCCGGCGCTTCCCAATGCGCCGCGGCGCCTCTATAATCGGGCGCTTTCTCCAGTTTTCCCCTGCGGTGGCAAAGGCCGCCGCCGGTTCCAAACCGCCTGATCCTCCATTTGCATGACTGACCATCCATCGAGCCACTGGGATTTTCTGGCCGAAGAACTGGGGGCCGACGCGGCCCCGCGTCCCCCGAAACCCGCCGCGCCGCCACCGGCGCCGGCACCGGCGGTCAAAAAGAAGCCGCCGGCCCAGCCCGCCGCCCCCAAGCCCCAGAGCAATTGGGAAGACGTGGCTGCCGTGCTGGGAGTCGACGTGCCGCCGCGTCCGCCCAAGCCCGCACCGCCGCCGAAGCCGCCCAAGGCCGTCAAGCCGGTGCCGGAAATATCCGGCGCAGGTGAAATTCCGCCGCCCGCACCCGAGACGCCGCGCCGCGACGTCGCCCGACGCGAAGGCGGACGGCATGAAGGCGCGCGCGGCGGCGGTGGCCGTGAAAGAGGCGGCCGGCGCGAACAGCGCGGCCACCGCGAGCACGGCGAACGTCGTCCGCGACGAGAAGAATGCGAACCGGGCCCGCGCAGCGCCCCGGAGCATGAGCGGTTCGGCGACCTGCCCGCCGACGAACTGCTGGCCGACGAAATGGTGTCGGCTGATTTCGTCGACGATCTGGTCGAGGCGGAAGACCAGATGGAAAGCGACTCGCGGGCGGGCGAAGCCGGCACGACCAGACGGTCGGACGACGAAGGTCCGCGCCGTGGACGACGGCGACGGCGCCGCGGCGGACGACGCACGCGAGAATCGTCCGAATCCGCACGACCGGGCGAGTCTCGGGCGTTCGATGACGAAGAGCGGACGCCCGAAAGCGAACATATCGAAGAAATCGTCGACGCCATCGAAGCCTCGCCGATCGCCGAGCCCGATGAACGCGAGCCGCTGGAAGAGGCGGTGGCGGCCGAAGACATGGGTTCGGCGGAGAGTGACGAGCGGCGGCGGGGCAAGCGGCGCCGGCGGCGACGCGGCCGACGAAGCGACTCGGAGCGGGCCGCCGGCCACGAGGCTCCGCGGCATGCCGAGGCGGAGGCGGAGCCGTTCGAGGCCCGCGACGACGAGGCCGACGAAGCCGACGACGAAGCCGACGACGAAGCCGACGAGGAGGCCGATCTGGATGTGGACGAGGAAGGTGACGGGCACGACCTGCGTCCCAGCCATCGCGCCATTCCGAGTTGGGAAGAGGCGATCGGCGTGATCGTGTCGGGCAATATGGAGGCCCGCGCCAAGAATCCGCACGCCGGCGGACCGCCGCGCGGCAGAGGTCGCGGCCCACGCGGACGCGGGAGACGGCCATGAGAGTGCGATGCGAACCGGAGGATGGCCTTCCGAGGCCGTCCGATCGCATACGTGATGGCCTAGGAATCCCGGCGCGCCGGGACTCCGCACACCGAAGGCCCGCGGTAGCGTTCGCTGCTCTCGTGCTGGCGCTTGCCGCCGGCTGCAACGGAACGGCGGAGCAACCTGCCTCGAACCAGCCCCTCGCCGCCAAAAACCAGTCGCTCCGCATCGCCGTCATTCCCAAAGGCACCACCCACGAGTTCTGGCACTCGGTCCACGCCGGCGCCGAGCAAGCGGCCCAGGAAGCGGGCAACGTCGAAATTATCTGGAAGGCGGCGCTGAAGGAAGACGAGCGAGAGCAACAAATCAACCTGGTCGACGATTTCGTGGTGCAGCACGTCGATGGCATCTGCCTGGCCCCGCTCGATTCGCAGGCGCTCGTCGCTCCCGTGCAGGCCGCCAAGCAGGCCGGCATTCCGACGATCATTTTCGACAGCAACTTGGACGACGCCGATTCGCCCGTCAGCTATGTGGCCACCGACAACTATCATAGCGGCGTGCTGGCGGCCGAGCGGTTGGCCGAAGTTCTGCAGAGCGCGGGCGACGTGATCTTGATGCGTTACAATCCGGGGAGCGAGAGCACGCTGGAACGCGAAGAAGGTTTTTTGGCCACGCTCAAGGAGAAGTACCCCAAGATCAACGTGCTGTCGTCGAACCAGTACGCCGGCACCACGCCCGAACAGGCACTCGACAACTGCCAGCAGATGCTGCTGAAATACCGCGACGAGGTCGACGGCGTGTTCACGGTCTGCGAGCCGAACAGCACCGGCATGCTGGGCGCGCTCGACAACGCGGGCCTGGCGGGCAAAGTGCATTTTATCGCCTTCGATCCCAATGCCCGACTCATTGAGGCCATGGCCGACGGCAAGATCGACGGCATCGTGGTGCAGGATCCCGTGAACATGGGCTACCTGGCCATGAAGGCGATGCTCGACCATCTCCAAGGCAAGCCGGTGGAGCGCACGATCAACACCGGCGAACACATGGCCACGCCGGAAAACATGCACACGCCGCAAATGGAAAAGCTGCTGCACCCGGTGAAGGTCGGCGAATGACCCCTCCATCGCTGTTGCAAATGCGGGGCATCAGCAAGCGGTTCGGCGCCACGCAGGCGCTGGGCAACGTCGATTTGGAGGTCCACGCGGGCGAGGTGCTGGCCCTGATCGGCGAGAACGGGGCCGGCAAGAGTACGCTGATGAAGGTCCTTTCCGGCGCCCTTGCGGCCGACGCGGGCCAAATGGAACTGGCCGGCCGGCCGTTCGCCCCCCACGGTCCGCACCAGGCGCGGCTGGCCGGGGTGGCCATGATCTATCAAGAGTTGAACCTGGCGCCCGACTTGTCGGTGGAAGACAACATCATGCTCGGCCAGGACGAGCACCGCCTGGGCTGGCTGCGCCGCGCGTCCGAGCGGCGCCGCGTCCGGCAGGCGCTCGAAATGCTCGGCCATCCGGAACTGCGGCCCGAAACGCCGGTGCGGCAGCTCTCGGTGGGCGCGCAGCAGTTGGCGGAGATCGCCCGTGCCCTGGTCTTCGACGCCAAGGTCGTCGTCTTCGACGAGCCGACCAGCTCCCTGACGCAGCACGACGCCGAGCACCTGTTCGGCGTCATCCGCAAGCTGAAAGCGTCGGGGATGGCGGTCGTCTATATCAGCCATTTTCTGGAAGAGATTCGCGCCGTCGCCGACCGCTACACTGTGTTGCGCGACGGGCACACGGTGGCCGCCGGCCGCCTGGCCGACGTTACCGAGCCGGAGATCGTGGCCTTGATGGTCGGCCGCAACGTCGACGAGCTTTTTCCGTCGGTGCCGCACCAGCCGGGCGAAGCGCTGCTGACCGTGGCGGGCCTGACCGGACGCGCCATTCCCCTGGATGTGGAGCTAAGCGTCCGCCGCGGCGAAATCTTCGGACTGGCGGGGCTGGTGGGCGCGGGCCGGACCGAGCTCTTGCGGTGCCTGCTGGCGCTCGACCCGGTGCGCAGCGGCAGCGTGAGCATCGCGGGCAACTTCCCACGCCCGACTCCCCATGCCCGCATCAACGCGGGACTCGGTCTGGTGTCGGAGGACCGCAAGGGCGAGGGACTGGCGCAGGACCTGGGCATTGCCGACAACCTGACGCTCAGTCGCCTGTCCGCCTACAGCCGCTTCGGTTGGCTCAGTCTCCGTCGCCGTCGCGCGGAGGTCGAGCGGTGGATGTCGCGGTTGGCGATCAAGGCCCGGCGCGCCGAGCAGCCGGTGCGCGAGCTGAGCGGCGGCAATCAGCAAAAGATCGCCCTGGCCCGCGTTCTGCACCAACAGGCCGATCTGCTGCTCCTGGACGAGCCGACGCGCGGCATCGACGTGGCTACCAAAGCGGAGATTTACCGGCTGATGGGCGACCTGGCCGCTCAAGGAAAGGCGATTCTGTTCGTCAGCTCCTACCTGCCGGAGCTGCTGGCGGTTTGCGACCGCGTGGGCGTGATGGCCCGCGGACGTCTGCGCGAAGTGCGGCCCGTGGCGCAGTGGTCCGAAGAGTCGATCATGGCCTGCGCGGTGGCGCCGTAACCTTGCCACTCGCTTGTAGCGGCATTGTTCGCTTGCTACTGTGGACTGCATGTTCAAGCGGCTCTCAAACAAGCTAGGCCCGCTCTTGGCCTTGCTGCTGGTGGTGGTGCTGTTCGCCGGACTCGATCGCTGGAAGAACGGCGACAAGTCGAAGTTCTTCTCGCTCGATAATCTGCAACAGCTTTCCGTGCGCGCCACGCCCGTGGCGGTCGCCGCGCTGGGCATGACCGTCATCATCATCGCCGGCGGCATCGATCTCTCGGCCGGAACCGCGGTCGCCCTGTGCGCCACGGCGCTGGCCTACTGCTTGCGCGCAGGTTACAGTCCCGTCGTCGCCGTCGCGGCCTCGATCGCCGCGGGCACGCTGGCGGGCATGGTCAACGGAATCCTCATCGCCGGACTGCGCGTCGTCCCCTTCATCGTCACCTTGGGATCGATGATGATCTATCTGGGCGTGGGCAAGCTGATTGCCAATGAGACGACGATCCACCTCGCTCCCAAACTCGTCCCAGCCTTGCTCAGCCGCACGGGACTGGTGAATCCCTTCCCCAAGCCGGTGTGGCTGGTGACCAACGTCGTGCCGAACTTTGCCAGCGGCGTCTGGCTGGCCGTCGGGCTGGCCGCGGCACTGGCCCTCGTGCTGCGCTACACGGTCTTCGGACGCTATGTGTTCGCGCTGGGGTCGAATGAATCGACCGCCCGGCTGTGCGGCATCAACGTGCCACTGATGAAGGTCGCGGTTTACGCGCTGTCTGGGACGTTCGTGGGCATCGCCGGACTCTATCAGTTTTCGCGTCTCTCGGTGGGTAATCCTACTTCGGGCATCGGCATGGAACTGCGGGTGATCGCGGCCGTGGTCATCGGCGGCGGCAGCCTGAATGGCGGCCGCGGTTCGCTTTTGGGCACCTTGGCCGGCGCGGTGATGATGGAGACGATTCAGAGCGGCTGCACCCAGATGGGGTGGCGCAGCGCGTATCAGGACATCGTCATCGGCGCCATCATCATCGTGGCGGTCGCCGTCGATCAGTTGCGGCAGAACCTGGTCCGCTCGTAAGGTCGTCAATGCCCCTGCATCATCCGGGCACGGGCCATGGCTTCTTCCGCTTCGGGAATGCGGCCGGCGCGCTGAAAGGTGACGCTCAGCGCCGTGAAGCTGAAGGCGTCCTTCGGCTCCAGCTCGCAGACCCGGAGGGCGTGCTGGATCGCCTCGTCGTGGCGGCGGATCCGGCCGTAAATCACGGCCAGGGCCGAATGGGCCAGCGCATAGCGCTCATCCAGCGCC
Source organism: Pirellulales bacterium (assembly GCA_035533075.1). Lineage (NCBI taxonomy): Bacteria > Pseudomonadati > Planctomycetota > Planctomycetia > Pirellulales > Pirellulales bacterium. Next base: position 16,472 of record DATLUO010000043.1, read on the forward strand.
AGCAGCTCCTCCAATTTCTTGGCCGTCGCCTCCAAATCTCCGCTATCCTTAAGTCGCTCTGCTTCGCTATAAAGCTCTTCGTTCGTGGGCACGTCGTGTCTCCTCCTTATCCAAACTGAGTAATCTATCGAATTTGCTCCCGTTAGTGTAGCAGCCCTCGGCGGCGGGCGACGAGGGTCGGCCCATTTTGCCCGGTCCGCCGGTTTAGGTCGGCGGGAGCGGTGAAAGCGGCAAGTTCGGTTGAATTGATTGTGACGCCCGGCCGATAGACAAACTTGGAAGTCGCCTCGCCGCCGGACCGGCGCCGCGGCGACTTCGCCTCGCTAACCCGCGCGAGGGAACCTGTGGGTTCAAGGCCGTTGTGGCAGCCGGGACAGCCTCTGGTGTGAGGTGCTTGCGGTGCATATTCATCCCCTGGCCGTGATCGATCCGACGGCGGAAATCGGTCGCGACGTTGCCATCGGTCCCTTCTCGGTCGTGGAGGGAGGCGTCGTCATCGGCGACGAGTGCGTGCTGGAAAGCCATGTGGTGGTGAAGCGGGGCACGACCCTCGGCCCCAAGAACCACGTCTGCGAAGGCGCGGTGCTCGGTGGTCTGCCGCAACACCTGCGGACGCCCCCCCGCATCGGCACGCTGGCCATCGGCCCCAACAACACCATCCGCGAGCATTGCACGATCCACCGCGCCCTGCACGAGCACAACGTGACGGTGGTTGGCTCCAACAACCTGCTGATGGCGGGCGTACACATCGCCCACGACTGCCAGGTGGGCAGCAACACGATTTTCGCCAACAACTCGATGCTGGCCGGGCACGTGCTGGTGGAAGACCGGGCTTACATCTCCGGCAGCGTGGCCGTACACCAGTTTTGCCGCGTGGGCGGCTATGCCATGGTGGGCGGCCTGGCCCGCGTCGTCAAAGACGTGCCGCCCTATGTGACGATCGACGGCAACAGCGGCTTTGTGGTCGGTTTGAACACCGTGGGTCTGCGTCGCAACGGCCTCAGCAACGACGACATCGGCCAGCTCAAGGCGGCCTATCGCTTGATTTATCGCAGCGGCTTGCGTTGGCAGCAGATTCTCGACCGTCTGCGGAGCGAGTACTCAACCGGTCCCGCCAGTCACTTCGCCCAGTTTTTCGAGGGCAGCACGCGGGGCATCGTGGCCGAGCGCCGCATTCCGCCCGCCACCACGCTCAAGTTGCCGGACGAGGCGGATGGCCGCGATCTGCGGATGAAGGCGGGATGATGGCAGGCCACGAATATCGCGGACCGGCGGCCACCGCCGGTCCACTCGTAGTCGTCGGCGAGCAGGCAAGCGGTTCATCGTGTCACCGCTGCCGATGGCCGAGAACCCGCCGCCGGGAGCAGCGCTGCTGGGTCCGCGGGCGCCTCGGGGCGCTCGCGCAGAACGAGCCGGTCGACTCCGCCAGCGACCAGGTGCTGCACGAGGTTGTAAAAGATGATGGGCAGCATCGCCTGGGGATGATCGGCCAGCGCCATCGAGGCCAGCACCAGGCCGGTGCCGTTGTTGTTCATGCCTAGGCCGAACATCAGCGACGTTTGTTCGCCAGGTCCGACTCGGAGCAAGCGAGAGATCGCCCAGCCTGCGGAAAACGCGACGCTGCAAAGTCCCATGGCGATGACGAGCATCACGGCCAAAAAATCGTAATCGGGGTGGCCGACCGCCTGGGGCAGCGAGATTGAGGCGTTCGAGTAGATCAGCAGGAACAACACCAGGAAGTTGCCGAGCTTCAGGTAGGGCTTGGCTGCCAGCACGCGAGCTTTGCCGAGCAGCAGGTGCAAAACAATGCCCAGGATCGACGGCAGGATGACGCTGACGGCCAGGAAGGCGTTGGTGCCGCCCGAAGCCAGCTCGTGCAGATCTTCGGAATAATCGCCGGTGGTCATCAGGCCCACGGCGTGCAAAGCCACCGGGGTCGCCAATGGGCTCAGCAGGGTCGAGAAGAGCACCAGGCCCAGGCTAAGGGCCATGTTGCCGTTGGCGTTCTGCGACCAGGCGGTGGAAGAGCCGGCGATCGGCATGGAAGCGACAAGCGCCAGCCCGACGAGGATGTTCTGCACCTCGTCGGCATTATGCCACAGCCGCATCACCTGGGTGACGCAGAAGATGAAGGCGATGGGGATCAGCAGGTTGGCGGCGAGTCCGCTCAACAGCGTCAACGGCTTTTGAAAGAGCTTTGTCAACTGGCTCGGCTCGACGCCGAGGCCGGCGTTGAGCAGCAGGAAGGACAGCATCAACATGCTCAGCGAAATGCGCGTGGGGCCGCCGCCTCCGAGCGCGAGTTGGCCCACCGAGACATCGCGCAACCAGAGCCCAAGCGCGGGAAAGAACGTCGCCACGGCATACGAGCCGATGAGAAACCAAAGAAAGTTTCGGTGAACGAAATGCGCTACGCGGCCGCCAAAGCTGTGGTCGCTCATGTTTTCCTCTCTCGTTCGTGGCCGGGACAAAGACTGCTCCCTTGCGTGATAATCGCTCTGGCCCGCGATGGCAACCCCGGTTCAGGGTCCCACGCGATGCGGCTCTCCGTGGTTTCCAGTCCGGCCTTGAACCCGGCGGCGTTCGCAGCTATTCTCTTTATTTAGAGTTCGAGAGAACTTCCCGCCTGAAATCATTCCCGCCTTGTCGTTCTGCCTTCGGTCCCGGTCGCGATAGCGACCTCAAGCTGGTCTCATCACGAATCATCGTATCCCCCGGGGCTTTTCAAAACCAATCGGAGGTATACGCCATGACGTTCAAAGTGCGCTGTCCGAACGGCCACAAGTTGCGTTTCGACCCCAAGCATACCGGTAAGGAGGGCATCTGCCCCAAGTGCCAGACGAAAGTCACGCTCAAGCCACACCCGGTTTCGGACACGTCGATTCTGGCCGTGTTGGGCGATGCGCCGACCGACCGCTCGGTGATTACGCGCCCCGCCGGGCCTTCCGCGGCGGCCCCGGCGCCTGGACGAAGTTGTCCCCGTTGCCGCACGCGAGTTACGGCCGCCTACCAGCTTTGCCCGAGTTGCCAGACCTACCTGCCCCCCTCGTGCCGCAACGATTTGTGATGACGGCCATCAGTGCTTGATCGGCGCGCGGCGTGCCTCGATAATCATTCGGACACCCCGGAGTGGCCCGTATCATGGAACCGCTGTCTCGTCGCCAATTACTGGCCGGTTCGGCGCTGCTGGCGGGCGGGGTCCAGGCGGCTGCCGCTCACGGCGCGGAGCAGTCGCCGAGTCGAAAACTGAAGGTGCTGGTGGCCGGCGCGCATCCCGACGATCCCGAATCGGGCTGCGCGGGCACGATCGCCCGCTATGCCGACTTGGGCCACGAGGTGGTAGTCGTCTATTTGACGCGCGGCGAGGCGGGCATCAAAGGCAAATCGCAGCAGGAGGCGGCGGCCATTCGCACCGCGGAGGCGGAGAAAGCCTGCCGCCTTCTCGGCGCTCGACCGCTCTTTGCCGGCCAGATCGACGGCGCCACGGAAGTCTCGCCCCAGCGCTACGACGCCTTTCGCAAGCTGATCGCCGCCGAAAAACCCGACGTCGTGTTCACGCACTGGCCGGTCGACACGCACCGCGACCACCGCGCTTGTTCGCTTTTGCTTTTCGACGCCTGGCTCAACACGGGCCGTAGATTCAGTCTTTATTACTTCGAGGTCGATCTCGGCGGGCAGACGCAGTGCTTCCGCCCCACGCACTACGTCGACATCACCGCCACCGAGCCGCGCAAGCGGGCTGCCTGCCTGGCCCACGAAAGCCAGCACGCGGCCACCGGCTTCTATCCGCAGTATCACGAAAAGATGCACCAGTTTCGCGGGATGGAAAGCGGCTACAAGCTGGCCGAGGCGTTCGTCCATCACGATCCCAGCGCGCTCGGGGGGCTGCCGTAACACTCACTTTTCGTCGGCTTTCGGCTGCGGCGCTTTGTCGCCTTTCGGTTGCGGCGCGACGACCGGCAGCTCAATGGTCGTGGGGGCCACGCGGCCATTAGGCCAGGCGTACTGCAAACGGCGGTATAGGTAAACGGCCTCGAAGATACAATAGAATGCGTCCATGGCCGAACGTCACGATCCAAATCGCGAAGTCACCCAAGTTCTGGCGGCCTTGTCGGCGGGCGAGCCGCAAGCCGCCGAGAAACTGTTGCCGCTGGTCTACGAGGAGCTGCGCCGTGTGGCGGCGGCGCAATTGGCCCACGAGCGGCCGGGGCAGACGTTGCAAGCCACGGCCTTGGTTCACGAAGCCTATCTGCGGCTGGTGGCGGGCGGCGCGGATTCGTGGGACAATCGCCGGCACTTTTTCGCCGCCGCGGCCGAAGCCATGCGGCGGATTCTGGTCGAACGGGCACGACGCAAGCGACGCCTGCGTCACGGCGGGGGTCAACACCGAGTCGAGCTCGACGCCGATGAAATACCGATTGAAGAGCCCTCGGTCGATCTGCTGACGCTGGACGAGGCGCTCGATCGGTTGGCGGCCGAAGATCCGCAAAAGGCGGAACTGGTGAAGCTCCGTTTCTTTGCCGGTTTGAGCGAGCAGGAAGCCGCCGACGTCTTGGGCATTTCTCGGGCCACTGCCGCGCGGCATTGGGCCTACGCGCGGGCCTGGCTCTTCGACCGCTTGCGCGACGACGAGTCGGAGACAAAAGGAGACATGAGGTCTTAACAATGATACTATATCTGGTATCATAACTTGGGCCGACGCATCAAGGCAAGGGCAATATGAAAAAGAGCTCGAACGTGACGAGAAAGTCAACGTCCGCGAACAAATCGCGCACCTTGTTGGTGAAAAGCCGCGAACTGTTGTCTTATGCTCGGAAAGTTGCTGAGGCAACTGACGACTGGATGCAGGTCTTCAACGCCGTCTATGCGCCGGGTGCGATGTACGGAAAGCTGTTCAGGCCGGCTAGCCCGCGATCGCCGCCACGCTTGACTGAATGCGGGCTCGCGGCGCGGCGCAGACGTAACCCAACTCGCGGCACGCCGCGCAGCCGGCGCCGCCGCATTGATCGCAGCGGGCGCCGGGCTTGGCGTCGTCGAGCAGTTGCTCGGTCCGTTTCAACTGGTCCTGATAAAGCTCGAGCTGCGGAGCAAAATAGCCGCCGCCGGGGCCACGGGCCAACTTCTCGCCGAGGCGGGCGGCGTCGTTGAGCCGAGCCAGACAGACGTCGAAGGCCGACGCCGACTGCAAGGCCGCCTCCACGCGATCGACCGCGGCATCGGTATGGCCGGTTTGTTGGCGGTTGGCGGCCCGCTGCGGATAAAATTTGCCGTCCCTGCCTTGTATTACCGCCGGCCCGGCAAGACCCCCCTTTTGAGACGTGTCAACGGTTGACACCTGACATCGAATTGACGACACAAACTGGTGGCTGACGCCGGCCATTTCGGCGATCCAGCGGAGGCCCTTCGTAGTCCAATCCGCGTCGGCCAGCAGGATTTCGACGGCGCGGCGTTTGTCGGCATTCGTGCGGCGCAGCCCGTGCGTGTGATTGGCGCGCACGGCGGCCAGCAGCGCGTCGCGATGCGAACCGCTGCGGACCTGGCACAGCGCCTCGGTGCGGCGGTTCTTCTTCAGCGCGTGCCAGCGGTGAAAGCCATCGACCAGCCAGTAGTTCTCGCCGTCGTGAAAGACCCACAGCGGCGGCAAGTAGACCTGATTGTCCATCAGCGCCGCGTAGTCGCCGACGACATCCTCGTCGATCGCCTCGCGGATTTGCGTCCCGCCGTCGAGACGGATGTGATCCAACGCCAACACCACCAGATCGCATGTTTCGGACATGACTCGACTCCTTCTAACGTGAACATTGTGAACATACTACACTTATAGTTTCATGTATACTGACTGTCAGTTCACATGTCAACTGGCGCGACAAAGAATTTTTGGCGACGTGGAATTGCTTTCGCCAGGCCGGGATGCAACGCGGCGAAGCGATTTCGGGCGCGCGGTTGCCGCTCGCCCTCCACACGCCTTAACACGCTGAATGGCAAGAGGATGCGCGGCACGTGCCGGCAGTGAAGAGGGCGGCCTTCGGGGCGGCATATCGGTCGAAGCCGTGATTTCGCAATTTACATCGGTCGGCGGTAAAATAGGATTGCGATGAGGCGCGCGGCTGGAAAACGTCGCATGGATTGGTAGGGTGGGCCGGCGCTCGCAAGCTCGCTGGTCCCACCCTACAAGATGCATGCTACGCGCACACTCGGAAAGCCATACCATGTCGAACGAACCCAACCCCTCGTCCCCATCGCCCAGCGGCGTCGCGGCCCAAACGCTCGATCCGCAATCGGTCGAAGGCATCTTCATCGAGGCCCTGAGCAAAGAGGCCGGCCAGCCGCGCAACGATTTCCTCGACGCGGCTTGCCAGGAAAACGCCGAACTGCGGACACGAGTCGAAGCCTTGCTACGTGCCTATGACGACGCGGGCAGCTTTTTGCAGCAGCCGGCCGGCGATTGGCGAAATCCGCCCGTCACCGCGGCGGCCGGTTCAGCCACGGCCGAGGTTGACGAGCGCGGCATCCCCCGCGGCCTGCTGCGGCCCAGCGACCAGCCGGACTCGCTGGGCACGATCGGCCCCTATCAGGTCCGCGAGCTGATCGGCCGCGGCGGCATGGGCATCGTGCTGCGGGCATTCGACGCCAAGCTCAACCGCATCGTCGCCGTCAAAGTGCTGGCGCCCGAGCTGGCGGCGCAGCCCACCGCGCGGCGCCGCTTCTTGCGCGAGGCACAAGCGGCTGCGGCCGTCACGCACCCGCACGTCGTCACCATTCACGCCGTCGATGAAGACGAGTGGCCCTATCTGGTGATGGAGTGCATCGACGGCTGCTCGTTGCAAGACAAGATCGAACGCACGGGCACGCTCAAGCTGGCCGAGGTGTTGCGCATCGGCACGCAGATCGCCGAGGGCCTGGCCGCCGCACACAAGCAAGGCCTGATCCATCGCGACGTGAAGCCGGCCAACATTCTGCTGGAAAACGGCGTCGAGCGGGTGAAGATCACCGATTTCGGCCTGGCCCGCGCGGCCGACGACGTGACCATCACGCGGCCGGGAGAAATCTCCGGCACTCCGCAATACATGTCGCCCGAACAGGCGTCGGGCCAGCGCGTCGATCAGCGCAGCGACCTGTTCAGTCTCGGTTGCGTGCTCTATGCGATGTGCGCCGGCCAGCCTCCGTTTCGCGCCGACAGCATGGCCGCCATCGTCAAGAAGCTCTGCCACGACGCTCCGCAGCCGCTGCGCGAGATCGACCCGCAGGTGCCCGAGTGGCTGGCCGCCACCATCGATCGACTTTTGGCCAAAGATCCGAACCAGCGGATTCAGACCGCCGGGGAAGTGGCAAAGCTGCTGGGCGACGCCTTGGCGCGGCTGCAAGCCGGGCAGTCGGCGCCCGCAGTGGTTCACGCTCCAACGACTTCCAGCCAACTGGTCGACGCCCCACTTTGGGCACCTGCCTGGCTAATCGTCGCGTTATCGGGACTCGCTGGATATTGGTTTGGCCGACTGGTGCCGATGCGCGCCGGACGTAACGAAGGTTGGTGGTTCATGTCGGCGGTTGTGGTTGCGGCGATGCTGCTGTTCTCACAAGTTCGAGGCAGGCGGAGGGCATCAGCAACGCTTTCGGCCATCTTTGTGGCGGTCGGGATCATTGCGTTCTTGGTGGCGGCCGGAATTGGCCACGATGAATTATTCCGCCACGGCTTCGAGCCCGGTTTTCCCGATTGGCTGATCGTCGCCGCAAACGCATTGGCAGTTTATGCCGCCTGGCGCTACCGCGGTCAGGCACGCGCTGTTGCAGGAGAAAGGGCGATCAGCGCCTCGGCCGGTTCATGGTTGGGATCCATTAGCCGCTCGTCGACGACATCCCGTAAGGAAGATTTGCCAAAGACTCAGCTCCACATGCCTTCTCTGAGCGCACAACCCTGGAAGCTGGCGGGTTGGCTCGTCGTCGCGCTGTTGTCGTTGGTGCTGCTGGTGCCTGTTCTGGTTGCCATCGGGTTGATCGTGCCCAAGTTTCAAACCCACCAGGCGCAGCAGTACGCACAAGCCTGGCAGGCCGCGGCAAGCCATTTGACGATGACGTTCGACGAAGACCTGCCGATCGTCGACGTCCAAATCGACGGCGCCTCGTCCGGTCCGATCGAAATCAGCCCCATCGAACGGCTTGTGCCGGCCGGGCCGCACACGATCACCGTCATCTATAGCCACGGCGACCGCAAGCGCAGCGTGCGTCAGACAGTGGACCTTGCTCCCAGAGAGGAGCGGACGCTCGACCTGACGCCGCTGGTACTGGCCGATAGGAAGGATCGCGGTCAGCCAAAGAAAGGAACCGAAACACCGGCGGTTGCGCCAAAAGTCGTGCAGGCTCTTCGTCCCAGCGACAAACCCATCTCGGCCGGTGCGAAATGGGTCGGCGAAGAGCTGGAAGTGACGGCCGCCGAGGCCGGGCCGGTGCGCCTGTTCGAGGTGCCCCTGGAGCGGATCGATCAAGCGGTCATCCTCTACCGTTTCCGCGTTAAGGCCGACGACGTCCCTTCGAGCGCCTACCCCGAAATGTGGACGCATGTCGCTGGACTCGGCGAGTTCTTTTCCCGCGGCCTCGACCAGAAAGTGCGCGGCAGCAACGATTGGATGACCATCGAAATCCCGGCCTTCCTGCAGAAAGACCAGTTCGCCGACCTCGTGAAGCTGAACCTGGTGTTTGATGGGCCGGGCAAGGTCCGCATGACCGACATCCAAGTGCTGACGACGCCGTTGCCCGGGGAAGCAATGGCTCCCGGAACGCAAACGGACGAAGTCTCCACGCCGTCGGACGCGAAAGACGCCGACATCGTGTGGGGCCGCCCCGCCGAACGGGCACAGCTTGGCTGGCGGATTCAACCGAAGAAAGAAACCTATCGGTCCGGCGAGGTCATTACGGTAAGCTTGTTTCTCCGCAACATCGGAAAGGCGCCGATTAGTTCCGCCATGCCGCGGACGGAAATCCTCGAAAAACTTGATCTCGACATCGACTTGCGTGATTCCAACGCCATGAAGTTGCCATGGAGGTGGGGGCCTGCCCACAAGAGAGCCGAGGAAGTGTCTGGCGCTTTTTCGGTAACCTTCGGTCCCAATGTTCCCTACGTGCTTCCGCCTTTTATCGTGGCCATCGGCAAACGTCCTCAACCGGCCCTCGGCCGCTCCGAGACGATCATGGTTGAGCTACTGGAGACGTCCGACATCCCTGGGGTGGGGCTGAAGATCGACGAGTTGACCAGCCAGCCATTGAGCCTGGCCTTCAAGCTTTCGTCGATCGGCATGGCCCGCGGCGACGAAGAGGAACTCGAAAGCGCACCGTTCGAATTCCGAGTGGCCAGGTCGCCGTAGACTGCATGAATCAACTCGCGGGATTAGTTGTTTCGCGGTCTTTCATCGGTTCCGCCGCCGCTGGTGCTTCAGACAGTTCCCAAGGCCAACTCGCCGGATCCTGCCGATAGAAGTCGCGCAGGATGGCATGCTTCGCCTCCTGGAAATGGAGACCTATAAACCACGCTTCGACGGCCGCTCTGAATAGCGTACTCGCCCACGCGACGCGATGTAACTCTGTCGGCCGCTGGCGTTGTTCGATTCCTCGCGCGTCAGCCGCGTAGCGGCGAGATAATTTAGCCGTGGGCGCGAGCCCACGGTACCGATGCGGTAGATTAGGCAAGCCGCGTAGCGGCGACAGAGGCATCGCACCACGCGCTCTGTCGCCGCTACGCGGCTGCGCGGATCGTTGGCGTCCCTCCTCCGTGGACTCGCGCCCACGGCTATACTCTAACGTCCCTACGGGACTGGGAAACCATGGTACGCTCCTATTTCTGCGCGATCAGGCGGGCGGATGATGAGCCGCATTTTGGGCCGCGCGACGTAGAAGCAACTTCGCAGTCCGCGCATTCCGCCTTCAATTTGACGGACAAGAATGGCAATCGGCCCCGCGGTTGATTTCAACGGACCTGAACTACCGGCCCCGCGCCGCCTTTGTGGCCGGCTTGGCGTTGCCGACGGCGGCCGACAGCCAGCCCGACGAGCCCGAACGCCATAAGTGACAGCGTCGACGGCTCGGGGACGGCGCCCGACGGGCTTTGTAAGACGGGAGCGAACGGTTGCGATTGACCGCTCACGGTGCCGCCAGTGTCGGTGGACACGGTCGGGGGGTAGCCGGTAATGTCAATCGATAAAATCGCCGACGTATCAGGAGCGAAACTATTGATGTCGGAAAACACCGTGAAACTGAATTCGTCGGGCGTGGTCATCTCGGCGGTGGTCACATTGTTGGTCGTCAGGTCGAGCATAAAGCTGATCTGGGCGCCCGGCGTGAACACCTGATTGAAGTCGTCGAGAGTACCGGCGTCGCCGATGATCAGCGGGGCACTGCTATCCAGGTTGCCGGTGACCTGTCCAGAGGTGCCGATCATCGTGTCGTCGAGCGATCCGCCGCCGAGCATGAAGTCACTGATCGTGGCCGTGTTGTTGTTGACGTCGCCGGAATTGTCGTTGAGCTGGAAGTCAACCAAAAACGGCGCGTCGGCGGGGTTGTTGGCCAGCAGAGCGCTGGTGTCCAAGGTCACCGAATAGACCACGTCGGCGCGGGCGGCGAGCGCCGTCGACCAGACCAGCCCCAGCGCGGCGATCGCTCGAAATACAATTCTTCTCATCGTGTATGTCCTCATTATGGATTACGCTCCAGCGTAAGCCGCGGTGATGTCCAAGTCAACGATTTTGTGGGTTACAAAGGCTAAAATGGTCAGTCGTGCCACGCATGCTCATAGGTTCTGCCAGACCTGGGTGCCGTAACTGAACTGGCCAAGGGTCGGATCTTTGAATGAAAGCACGACGCTCACGCTGCCGCCGGGAGGTAGCATGCCGGCTGCAAGATTGATATAGGGATTCCCGTTAAAGGTGCCGCTCTCATTGGCCAGCGTGGCATCGCTGGAGAGGTTGGTCAGCACCAGGGCCAACGGGCCAGTTAGAGTGTTGCCGCTCGTGTTCTTGATCGTGATCGTTTGGATGAAGATGTGACGGAACATGTCGTAACGGACGCCGGTGCGAGTCACCGACACGTCCGACGTCACGTTCGTCGGCCCGGCGCTGACGACGGTGGCCGTGTCGGACACCGTCGCGGCCAGTGCGGCGTCGTGCTTGATGGTCACGCTGGCCGTGAACGTGCCGGCGTCGGCGTAGGTGTTCGTGCCGCTGACGGTGAACACGCCGCTGGAGTCCGGCCCGCCGATCGTGCCGGCCGACGTGTGGCCGTCGCCCCACACGATGGTCGCGCTGTAATCGGTCAGCGCGTCCTCCGCTCCGCCCGGATCGGTGAACGTCGCCACGGTGACCGTGGCCGGCGTGCCTGCCGTCGCCGAGATCGACACCGAACTGGGGCTGACGCTCGGATCGCTCACCGTGGCCACCGGATGCACCGTGGCCGTCGCCGCCGCGTCGCTGATGACCACCGACATCGTATACGTCCCTTCTTCCGCATAAACGTGGCTACCGGGCACGCCGAACGTGCCGCTGCCGGTGATTTGCGGCATCGCCGTGGCCGTGGTGCCGTCGCCCCAGTCGATGGTGGCGGTATAGTCGCTGGCCGTGCCGCCGGGGTCGCCGTCGGTGAACGTGGCCACCGTGGCGCCGAACGTCGTTCCCTCCGTCGCGGTCACGTTGGTGGCCGTGGCGCTGAGCGCGGCGTCATTGACCGTCGCGACCGGCTTGACGGTCGTCGTCGCTCCGCCCGCGTCGCTGATGACGACCGTGAGCGTGAAGCTGCCTTCCTCGGCGTAGTCGTGGATGGCGGGCACGCCAAATCCCGGCGCGCCGGGACCGCTGCCGGTAAGCTGCGCCCCGGTAATCGTGGTCATGGCGGTGTTGTCGCCCCAGTCGATGGTGGCCGTGTAATCGCCCGCCGTGCCGGCCGGGTCGGCGTCGGTGAACGTGGCCGCCGTCCAGCTCACCGTGTGCCCCTCCGTCGTCGTCACGTTCGAGCCCGTCGCGCTGAGCGCCGCGTCGCTTACCGTGACCACCGGCTTGACGATCACGGAGGCGGCGCTGTCGTGCGCGATGGTCACGGTGGCCGTGTAGGTGCCTTCTTCGGCGTAGGTGTTCGTGCCGCTGACGGTAAACACGCCGTCGGAAACGCTGATGGCGCCGGGCGACGTGTTGCCGTCGCCCCACAAGATCGTGGCGCTATAGCCGGCCGTGCTCTCGGCCCCGCCCGGATCGGTAAAAGTGGCCACGTTCACGTTCGCTTGCGCGCCTTCAGCGGCGGCGATGGCCACCGCCGTGGCGGCGACGCTCGGGTCGCTAACCGTGGCTTGCGGCTTGACGACGACCGCGGCCGCGGCGTCGTGGGCGATGGTGACCGTGGCGGTAAAGGTCCCTTCTTCGGCGTAGGTGTTCGTGCCGCTCACGGTAAACACGCCGTCGGAAACGCTGATGGCGCCGGGCGAGGTGTTGCCGTCGCCCCACAAGATCGTGGCGCTATAGCCGGCCGTGCTCTCGGCCCCGCCCGGATCGGTAAAAGTGGCCACGTTCACGTTCGCCGAGGCGCCTTCGGTGGCGGCGATGGCCACCGCCGTGGCGGCGACGCTAGGATCGGTCACTGTGGCTACCGGGGCGACCGTCGCCGACGCGCCATCAGCGGTGTCGTTGATCACCACCGAAAGCGTGTAGTTTCCCTCCTCGGTGTAGGTGTCGGTGCCGCTGACGGTAAACACGCCGTTCGTGTCGGGACCGCTCACGTTGCCGGGCGAGGTGTTGCCGTCACCCCACAAGATCGTGGCGCTGTAGACGCTCGGTTTGGCGTTCAGATCGGCATCGGTGAATGTCGCGACGTTCCCGCTGAATGTGTTTCCTTCCGTCGCGCTGACGGGCGAGGCTGTGGCGGCAAGCGAGGCGGCCGCGACGGTCGCCGTCTCGGTCAGCGTCGTCGTCGCGCCGCCCGCGTCGCTGATGACGACCGTCAGCGTATACGTCGCCGGCGACGCATAGTCGTGGCCGCTCGGCACGCTGAACACGTTGTTCGACTCCGTAATGTTTGCTCCCGTGACGGTGGTCAGTGCCGTCTTGTCACCCCAATCGATCGTCGCCGTGTAATCGGTATTGGTACCCGCCGGATCGTCATCCGTGAGCGTGGCAACCGTCTGGTTGAAGTTGGAACCCTGAGTCGCGTTGATGGCGGCGGCGGTTGCGTGCAATGCCGCATCGCTAACCGTGGCTTGCGGCTTGACGACGACCGACGCCGCGGCGTCGTGGGCGATGGTGACCGTGGCGGTGTAAGCGCCTTCTTCGGCGTAGGTGTTCGTGCCGCTCACGGTAAACACGCCGTTGGAAACGCTGATGGCGCCGGGCGACGTGTTGCCGTCGCCCCACAAGATCGTGGCGCTATAGTCGGCCGTGCTCTCAACCCCGCCCGGATCGGTGAAGGTGGCCACGTTCACGTTCGCTTGCGCG
>DATLUO010000044.1 GCA_035533075.1 Pirellulales bacterium
TCTCCGTGAGTTGGCGCTTTAATTCGGCGGTGAGGGGCGGCACGCCGTCGGGGTCGGTCACGCGGTCGAACTCGTCGAGCCTTTTTGCGAGCGACTTGTTCATGGCCGACAGCGAGCGGCGGAGCCTGGCGTCGGCGGCGGTCTGGCGCGGCGGCCGCCCGAGCCGCTCGCGGGCCAAGGCCACGGCCACCAGGACCGGCAGGTTGGCCACATCCTGTTCCAAGCGGAACGCCTGGCCGATGAGCTGAGCACGCTCGCAGCGCGTGCGGTTGATGTGGTGGGCTTCACGCCAGGCCCTCCATTGGGCGGGGTCGAAATCTCGTCCCACCGCCAGCAATACCTTGCCGAGGAACCAATAATGCGTCGCGTGGCGCTGGCGTGGCTTGATCTGCTCGTTCTCCCATACGGCACGGGCGTCCAGTTCGTCGCGGCTCCAATCGCCGCCGGGCACGCCCATGCGGACATCCGCCTCGGCGTTTGGCGGCGGGAAGCTGACATTGCGGGCCGCGAGAATCATGGCGTTACCTCAATGGTTTGGGTAAGAAGTCGGCGCCGCCGAGTGTCGACCAGGCCGCGCGGCCGGAATGAGGTCGGCGTCTCCAATGCGCAGACGTGCGCAACGGGCGCTTTAGGCCGTGCGCACGCGGCGGCTTGGCCGCGCCGTTCGGCCATACGCGGTGCGTGCGCAGACGTGCGCACACGCGCTTGCAGCGGCGAGATGGCCGAAACTCGTGAACTTCTCTCTCTGGGGGCGCTGCGGGGGCATGGAGTGATTCGGCGATGCTTCATCGCAGATCGTGGCAGCCTTCCAATCGGCTTGGCAGCCCTTGAAAAAACGCGGGAAAAAGCGTGGCCATCTTTGGGGAGACGGTTGGCAGCCTCCCAATTTGCTTGATAGCCTTCTGGTGCAACGTTGCACCATGAACTCGTGGTGGTTTTACCCGCCGGCCTACCGGCCTTCGGGGTCGGTTGTCTTGCGCCTTGATGTCGGGTAACTTGGAGCTTGGCTTTCGCTGTGCAACGACGTTGCGATGGCGAAAGAGCCTGCCCCGAACTCCTGCCTGTTTTGTGCCTTAGAGAAACCTGAATGACCGTAGCCAAGTCGGATGCGTCGGCCACACCTGCGGCGGCCCAGGCCGCCCGCGAAAAGCTCGACGCCCACGCATATGAAATCGTGCAGTGGCACTTCCATCCTTCGACGGGCTGCCCGTTCTGGCTGGATTACAAGTCGCAGTTGAAGTTCGACCCGCTCAAGGAGGTGAAAGGGTACGACGACATCAAGAAGTTTCCGCCGTTTCAAGACGACTGGCTGCGCGGCGGCCCGGTGCGGCGTTGGGTGCCGAAGGCCTTCGCCGACAAGCCGATTTACGTCTTCGAAACCGGCGGCACGACCGGCGTGCCCAAGAGCCGCATCGCCTGCGACGACTTCCGCACCGACTATGAACTCTTCAGCCACACCTTGCCCGACGAGTTTTTTCCCAAAGGATCGAACTGGTTGATGCTGGGACCCTCAGGTCCGCGGCGGCTGCGGCTGGCGGTCGAACACCTGGCCCAGTATCGCGGCGGTATCTGTTTCTGCATCGACCTCGATCCGCGCTGGGTGATCAAGCTGATCAAAAAGGGGTGGATGGAGCATCTCGAAGCCTACAAGCAGCACTGCATCGACCAGGCGGCGACGATTCTCGGCGCCGGGCATGACATCAAGTGCATGTTCACCACGCCCAAACTGCTGGAGGCCTTGGCGCTGGAACTGGAAAAACGCGGCTCCGGCATTCGGCAGTCGGGCATCACCGGCATCTTTTCCGGCGGCACGGAGTTCACGCCGCAGTGGACCCGTTTCGCCACGGAAGAGTTTTTGGAGGGCGTTTACATGACGCCCACCTACGGCAACACATTGATGGGGCTGGCTTGCTCGAAGCCGGTCACGCCGCAAGAGAACTACAAGATCACCTATTACGCCCCGCAGCCGCGGGCGGCCATCGAGGTGGTCGATTTCCAGGACGCGAACCAGGTGGTTGCCTACGGCGCCACGGGCCGCGTGAAGCTGACGACGATGACCAAAGAGTTTTTCGTGCCCGGCTTCTTGGAGCGCGACGAAGGCGAGCGCGAGCCGCCCTATGAAAAATATCCCTGGGACGGCATCAGCGGCGTGCGGCCCTTCCACGAGTTGGCGGAAGCCACCACCGTGGGAGTTTATTGAGTAATCGGAACGGGGAATTCTTCATGGCCACGACTGAACGCCTGTTTTCGGCTGAGGAGTATGCTCGGCTCCCCGATAATGGTATGCCCACGGAACTCGTGCGCGGGCGCATCGTCACGATGAATGTACCTAACTTCCGCCATGGTTGGCTTTGCATTCGCATCGGCAAGCTTTTGGCTACGTACGTCGATGATCGCGAGCTCGGATACGTGCTAGGAAACGACGCGGGAATGGTGACCGAGCGCGGTCCCGATACGGTGCGCGGTCCCGACATTTCGTTTTTCAGCTATTCCCGCATTCCCAAAGGGGCCGGTCCAGAGGGCTATGCCGAGGTTGCCCCCGAAATCGTGTTCGAGGTGCGTTTGCCCGGCGATCGTTGGCCCAAGATTCTTCGGCGGGTTGGCGAGTTACTCAGCGCGGGCGTGCTGGCCGTTTATGTTGTCGATGCGAAGAAAGAAACCGTTATCGTATTCGATGCGGACACCGACGAGCCCGGCCGGACCTTGCAGGGCGAAGATGAACTGCCCTTTCCTGAGCCGCTGACGGGCCTGCGCATCGCCGTACGGCAATTGTTCTCCTGATCGTTCTTCCCGATGTTCAACACCTAAGTCCTAAGACCTTCTGATGTTAAACCTTCCCGTCCTGCGTTGGGGCAAGCCCTACGAATCGCTGGAAAGCGATACGGTGCTGCATTTCATCACCGGCGAGCCGATCGCCAAAGTGGCCCAGGCCAACGCCGGCCTGTTGCAACGCGACATGCGGTTCGCCAAGCGGGCACGCGACGTGCTGCGTGCCATCCCGTGCCATGAGTTGATCGAACGCATCAAGAAAGCGGCCGATCTCTATCTGAACGCCACGCTGCCGATGGGCGACGGCAAGCAGTCGCCGCAGGAGTTTGCCCGGCAGCAGTCGGCTTCGACCGGCCTGCCCGAGCACATGTGCGCCGCGAACATGCACAAGAACTACTTCGTGCTGACGCACATGGACCAGATGCTCGACGCACTCACGCGCGGGCTCGACCTGAACATCCTCAGCCGCGGCTATGGCGTCGAGAGCCGCGGCGTGGTGGTGAGCTATCAGGCCCAGTCGCCCATCGTGGGCCTCGTACTGCCCTCGAACTCGCCGGGCGTTCACACGCTCTGGCTGCCCGTGATTCCCATGCAGATCGGCCTGGTGCTCAAGCCCGGTCCGCAGGAGCCGTGGACGCCGTATCGCATGGCGGCCGCGTTCTTCGAGGCCGGCATTCCTCCCGAAGCCATCTCCATCTATCCGGGCGGCGGCGATATCGGCGCGGCCGTGCTGGCCCATTGCGACCGCAGCATGATCTTCGGCGGCACAGCCACCGTCGAACGCTACAAGGGCAATCCCAAGGTGCAGGCGCACGGACCGGGCTTCAGCAAGGTGCTGATCGGCGACGACCTGGTCGACCGCTGGGAAGAATTCATCGACCTGATTTCCGACAGCGTCTACCTGAACAGCGGCCGCGGCTGCATCAACTGTTCCGGCGTGTGGGCCTCGCGTCACACCGAGGAAATCGCCCAGGCGTTGGCCGAGCGGCTGGGACCGATTGAAGCTCTGCCGCCCGAAGATCCCAAGGCGGGCCTGGCCGCCTTCACGGTTCCCGGCGCTGCCCAGGGAGTCTGGAAGGCGATCGAAGCCGACCTGCGTGAAGACGGCGTGAAGCATACGACCGAACCTTATGGGCCGCGCCTGGTGGAAATGGAACGCTGTGCCTATCTGCGGCCGGTCGTCGTGCATTGCGATTCGCCGGAACGGGCCATCGCCAAGAAGGAATACATGTTCCCCTTCGTCACGGTCGTCAAATGCCCGCAGGAGAAAGTGCTCGATTCGATCGGGCCGACCTTGGTCTGCACCGGCATCACCGACGACCCGGCCCTCCAGCGGGCCCTGACGGACGCCACGCACATCGACCGGCTGAACATCGGGCCGATTCCCACGATCAAGCTCGACTGGCTGCAGCCGCACGAGGGCAACATCGTCGAATTCTTGTTCCGCGCGCGGGCCTATCAGATTCCCAAGGAGAAATTAGCGACGTAGGGGATGGGATTTTGGATTTTCGATTTTGGATTTTGGATTCCTTCAATCCAAAATCCAAAATCCAAAATCCAAAATCGCCACCGTGACCCGATACGATTGCCACCGAGCTCCATGATTCCCTTCGATTTCCAACTCCGCACGCGAATCGTCTTCGGCCCCGATCGGGTCGATTCGCTGGGTGAATTGGCGAGTGAATTGGGGGCGCGGCGGGCGCTGGTGGTGAGCGATCCGGGCATCGTCGCCGCCGGGCACGCGAACCGCGGCATCGCCTCGCTCGACCGCGTGGGCATCGAAACGCACCTCTTCGACGGCGTTACCGAGAATCCGACCGATCAGAACGTCGAAGCGGGAGTGGCATTCGCCAAGAAGTGCCGCCCGGAGTTGATCGTCGGTCTGGGCGGTGGCAGCTCGATGGACTGCGCCAAGGGAATCAACTTTGTCTATTCGTGCGGCGGCCGCATTCAAGACTATTGGGGCACGGGCAAGGCCAGCCGGCCCTTGTTGCCGATGATCGCCGTGCCCACCACCGCCGGCACCGGCAGCGAGGCCCAATCGTTCGCCCTGATCAGCGATTCGCAAACGCACGTCAAAATGGCCTGCGGCGATAAGAAGGCATCTTGCCGGGTCGCCTTGCTCGATCCGGCATTGACCGTCACGCAACCGCCCGGCGTGACGGCCCTGACAGGCATCGACGCCGTGGCGCATGCCGTGGAGACCTATGTCACCAACCGCCGCAACGCCGTGTCGCTGGCCTTCAGCCGCGAAGCCTGGCAGTTGCTGGCCGAAAACTTCACGCGCGTGCTGGCCGAGCCGACCGATCTCGACGCTCGCGGCGGCATGCAGCTCGGCGCCTGTTTTGCGGGGCTGGCCATCGAAAACTCGATGCTCGGCGCCACGCACGCCCTGGCGAACCCGTTGACGGCCTTTTACGGCATCATGCACGGCCAGGCCATCGGCATGATGTTGCCGCACGTGATCCGCTTCAACGGCGAGGAGTTCGACGGCTGGTATCGCGAGTTGCTGGAGTATGTGCCCAGCACGAACGGCGACGGGCGGCACGGCCCCGCGTCGCACGCACTGGCCGACGTGGTGGCCGACTTCGCGCGGCGTGCCGGGCTGCCCGAACGGCTCTCGCAGTGCGGCGTCGAGCGCGAAAAGCTGCCCGCCCTGGCCGAAGACGCCGCCAAACAATGGACCGGCACCTTCAATCCTCGCAAGGTCGGCCAGCAAGAGCTGCTTGCGCTCTACGACTTGGCCTATTAGCGCCCGGGCACTACGAGTTCCTTTCCAACGCCGGTGGCTGACGCTTTCGACGAGGTCAGAACAGCTCATCAATCGGTCGGCCGCTGGGCGAGTCGGCCAGACCTCCGAGGCGGCGACGGTGACCATCTCCCCGTCGATCGACTACGCGGTCGGCCCGCTGCCCAGCGCCACGGTCACGCTCGTGGAAGATACGGTGCCGCAGGTGACGATCGCGGCCCTCGACGATCAACCGAACGGAGCAGAACGGCGGGTCATCGGAATTCTGAAAGTAGGTGCTTGCAATCGCGATGGACGAAGCGTAGACTGCGCGGCCGAGGATGGAAGGTCTGCCTTTCGTGACGGGCGGTTCTTGCCCGACCTTCCGTTCTCGTCCGCAACCGATTCACGCGGAGGTGCGGTGTGAAAGCGTCTTGGCCAGCGGCGTCGGAACGTCCGGCGCCACGCCGAAGGTGTAGTTGTCGGCCCTTGCCGACGCGATCGCTCTACGCCAGAGCGGAGATAAGCGGTGCGCGCCCCACTTATCTCCTGGCACGTCCCGCGGCCGACGCTTCGCCAGCGCACTCTGTGGGGAACGCCCTCCGTGGCGTTCCGCGAATACCGGATCTACCTCCCAATGCGCGAGCGGAACGCCACGGAGGGCGTTCCCTACAGAACCCGCCCGGCCCGGTGCAAAAGCGTGGCGCGCACCGCTTATCGCGCGGCCCGTTCGGGCGCGGTGGCGTAAAGCTTCACCGAACCCGTTGCCATTTTCACACTAACCCGAAGCGCGAGCGAGGTTTTGCCGCTTTTTTCACGTTCCTCGCTGGCGCTTCGGGTTGGTGTTCGCGCCTGCGTACCGGGTTCGGCGAAGCGTTACGCGGTGGCGACATCGGCGACCACAAGATAAGGGGGGTGCGCCCCGCTTTTCTCTTCACCGAATGCAGGGCAGAGCGTGCCCGCGGAAACCGGGGCGCGCCCCGCTTATCGAGCTTCCGGGACGATCTGCGGCGCGGCCTCCCCAAACCGCCGCATGGCTCAGACGGCCTGGGAAGGCCGCCCCACGGACGCGGCAACCCGCTTCGAGCGAGTTTTTGTACGCCTTTTTAACTCATTCATCAGGAGACCGTCATGAGCGCGACACTTTGTGAACCAGACCTCCTGGGCATCGAGACCGACGAAGCGACGGAAGCGATTTGGGGCGAGGAGAACGATCGCTCGATCGTGGCGCGGGAAGTC
>DATLUO010000045.1 GCA_035533075.1 Pirellulales bacterium
GTGAGAATCGTAGCGAGCGGGTGTTCGGCGAACGGTTGCCGACTCAGCCGGGATCGCCTGGGCGCGCGGCCGCGCGAAGTGGCCCGCTCGACCGCGGAAACCCCGCCGAAATCCCCGGCGCGACCTGCGGAAGATAGGCTCAAGCTGCCTACGATTTTGCAGAGCGTCACGTCAAACTGACCACGCCGGTTTCGGCAACTCGATCTTAGGCCACTACCAAAGGCTGGTCTTCCGCATGCTGGCAACGTCATCTCGGCCGGCGGCGAGAGGCGGGAGATGGTGAGCGGCAGTCGAGGCACACCACGCCGACCGACTGAGAAAGCCCCAGCTCGAACGTGGGCCGGCCACATGCCGCGCAGGCCACCGCTTCCAGAGACTCGCCGAGAGGATCCCAAACGCACTCGAATTGGCCCGCTTTGCCGTCGGCGCCGCGCAGCTTGGCCTTGACGAGCAACTTCGGCTGGCGCACAAGCAGCCAGTTCAACAGCCGCAACCGGACGGACAGCACGCTCTTGCGGCGCAGCTCGTCGATGCGCAAGGCGCGCTCCCGTTCGACCGCCTGTTTGCGTTCGGCGAAGCGGGCCGCATCCGCGCCTCGGGCCGCGGCGCGGCGGACGCTTTCATCGAGTTCGGTCGCCAGCTCGTCGTAGTAGCGGCGCATCCGCTCGATTTGTCGCTCGACGTGCTCGCTCAGCTCACGCGACCGAGTATTGGCCAGGCCGATCAGCGTGCGGGCCACCTCGTCACGGGCCGTTTGATAGGCGGCCGTCCGGCTGACGCAGGGCGCGTCGGGAAACCAGAGCGACGGCGCGTCGGCCAGCCGCGAGGCGTCGAGAAGCTGCTCGAAATGGCGCACCTGCCGGCCATAGTGCAAATCGACCGCCACCGGCAGCAACTCTTCTTCCTTCTGGTCGCTGGTAAATGTGGCCTCGAACCAATAGACCGCTTGCGGAAAGTGCAACGGCCGAACGCGCTCGATCGACAGCATCGAACCGTCGGACAACGTCAGCGCCCGGCCGACCCGCGCCGCGAGCTGGTGCGGCGCCAGGTTCAGCCCCAGCAAGTAAAACCGCGCGCCCTGCCCGCGGGCCACCGCATCCTCCAGCAAGCGGTTCACCAGCGGCGTGCCGAAGCTGGCGAGTTGCGCCCGCGGATGTTCGGGCAAGGCCTCCGGGTCGAAGGTGACGCGCATCACCTCTCGCTCGCCGTCGGCGTCGCCGCCGCCGCGGAGCAACAGATCGTAGACCTGCGGTTCGATCTCGTCCCACACGCCGCCGGTCACTTCGACGTAATCGCGGACGAACGATTCCAGGTTGGAGCCAGGGCCGGACATCTATGCCTCCGGACTAAAGCGGTTGCCAAACAATCGGTCGTCGTGGGCGCGTTGCTCCAGGTAGGCCTGCTTGGCCGCCAACAAGCGGTCGCCCAGCGCCTCCATTCGCCGGCCAAAATCGTCGGGGTCGTCGGCCTCGGCCCATTGCCGCGCGATCAAGTCCTGGAAGTCTTCTTCTTCCTCCAGGTTGCCGAGGATCATGTCGATCTCGCCGATCACCAACTCGAACATGCTGAGCTTGGCGTCGAGCAGGTGCAGCACGGCGGCTTCCAGCGTCTGGGCGGCCACCAGGTTGAACACGTGAACGTCGTGCTTTTGCCCAATGCGGCTGAGCCGGCCGATGCGTTGCTCGATCTTCATCGGGTTCCAAGGCAGATCGTAGTTGCACACGGCGTGGGCAAACTGCAGGTTGCGGCCTTCGCTGCCGGCCTCGGTGGTCAGCAGCAGCCGTGCCGGGCCGCGAAACCGGGCCACGGCGGCCTCTTTCTCCATCCGCGTCAGTCCGCCGTGAAACAGGGCCAGCTCGTGCCCGGCGGCCTGCAACCGCTCGGCCAGCATCTGCTGCGTGCGGCGGAACTGCGTGAAGATCACCATCTTGTCGGGAAACTCGCCGAGCAGCGCCAGCAGCCGATCGACTTTGGCGCGCGAAGGCTGCCGCCGCGCCTCGGCGGCAAGCTGTTCCAGCGGTTGCCGCACGTCGCCGGGCAGGCGGCTGTTTTCCGAAATCTTTTCCAACGTGCCGGCGGCCGCCTCGGTGCTGCTGCCCAGCGCCATCTGCAGCGTGATGAGCGCGGCGCGCGAGAGCCCGGCCGGGTTCTCGGCCGAGCGCAGCCGCCCGCGGACGAACTCGGTCACGCCGCGGTAGAGCTCCGCCTCGCCGGGCGAAAACGCCAACCGCTCGGTTTTCGCCCACCGCCGCGTGAACTGCAACCCGACCGTGCTCCGCCGATTGCGGACCATGACCTCTTTCAGCAGCTCGTGAAGCTGCTCGACGTTCTTGGGCGTGAGCTTGTCGCGGCGATCGACGAACCGCCGCTCGAACTGCTTGGCGGTGCTCAACAGGCCCGGCTCCAAGAGCGTCACCAGATTGAACAGCTCGTCGAGGTGGTTTTGCACGGGCGTGGCCGTGAGCAGCAGCATGAACTGTTTTTTCAGCGCGCTGGCGAACCGCCAAAGTTGCGTGTTGCGGTTGCGGAAGTGGTGCGCCTCGTCGACGACGATCAGGTCCCAGGAGCGGGCCAGAATGGCCGAGCGGTGCGGTTCGCGCTTGGCGGTGTGAAACGACGCGATGACGCGGTCGACCTCCGACCAGGCCGCCGCGCCGCGGGCGCGGAAGGCCTCGTCGTCGTGGGTAACGAAGTCGAGCGAGAACTTGCGGCGCAGCTCGCCCTGCCATTGTTCGATGAGCGACGGCGGCACGAGCACCAGCACCGAGCGGGCCAAGCCGCGCAGCGCCAGTTCGGAGAGCACCAGGCCGGCTTCGACCGTCTTGCCCAGGCCCACCTCGTCGCACAGCATGGCCCGGCCGCGCATTCGCCGCAACACCGTCTTGGCGGTGCGCAACTGATGTTCGAGCAACTCCATGTCGCGCACCAGCGGCAACGACAGGAGCTGGTCGAACCCCCCGTGCGTGGCCAGTCGGGCGGCCCGCAGAGCCAGCTCGAATTCGGCCAAATTCGCCCGCTGCCCGGCGGCTTCGCCCAGCAGCGAACGATCGTGTTCGACGTCGAACAGAATCCGGCAGCCCGATTCGGTCGTCCGCTCGCACGCTTCGAGTTCCGCGAGCGGCTCGCCCACGATTCGACAGGACCGCGGGCCGATACACTGCAGCCAGACGACCGCCGCGCCGGCCGTCGGGCCGCGGCCGCTGCGCAGCACCAACTCGCCCGTCGCGCGATCGATGACGAACCCGACCGGCTTTTCTTCTTCATCGCACAGCGACTCCAGCGAGGCCGGTCCTGAGAGAAGGGGTTCGGGCAGCAGCAATCGCCCCTCTTGGCTTGACCATTCCAGCGCGAACCGATCGCCCGGTTGGCAGGCCGACTCATCGGCGGCGACCAGCGGCGGAAACGACGCTTGAGCCAAACGGCACCTTCCTTGGCGGGAACTAAATCTCGACGCGCATGCGTCACTTTAACACTTCGACCGCGCGGGCGGCAAGGGGGACCGTGGCCGTCAGTTGACCCGGTGTTGCTGGAGCCGGCCGTCTTGGAGCTGTATGACTATGTGCTATGAACGATGATTGGAGATCGCGGATTACGGTTGAGCCGGGCAAGCGGAGCGGCCAGCCTTGCATTCGCGGAATGCGGATCACGGTGCAGGACGTGCTGGAATATCTGGCGGGAGGCATGACTCCTGACCAAGTCCTGGCCGACTTTCTTGAACTGACGGCCGAGGATTTGCAAGCCTGCCTGGCCTTCGCGGCCGACCGTGAGCGGCGGTTGCGTGTATGAGCCTGCTGTTCGACCAGAACTTATCCCGCCGATTATGACGGGAATTCTCTGTTCGAGTTGGGGCGGCCATGGGAATGGGAAAACGAGCGGTGCCGATTGTCGCCTAGGACATGCGGACTTCCGATTTGCCCTTCCCGTTGCGCGCCCGTTTCGCGCTGCTCAAAGAGTCGCGCGACGAAACCGCCAAGAAACTGCTCGCGGAGAGGCAGCCCGAGGGTGCCAGCCGATAGCGGCCCGTTGAAGCCGTTTGCCTCGGCCGGCGCGGCCGGCCGCTTTTTATTTGACTGAGGGGCAGACCGCGCATCGCAAGCTGCCTACCCGATCACTTGAAACTCCACGCTATGGACGCCGTTCCAGGCGTAGCCGGCGGGGTTCCAACCGACCGCGCCGTCGAGCGGCTGCGTGCGACCCAAGGCATCGACGGCGCGCGCCAGCAGACGCTGTTTGCCCTTCTTCAACGTCAGCGTTGCCGTCCAGGGATACCAGGCATAGGGACTTTCGGGACGCTCGATCTGTGCGCGGCGCCAACTGCGGCCATCGTCGAGCGAAAGCTCCACGGCGTCGATCTTCACCTCGCCGTCGTTGAACGCCACGCCGCGCACCGCGACGTCGCCCGCCGCGACCGACTCGCCGTCGAGCGGCGAAAAGATCGTGCTTTTGATCCGCATCCGCCAGTTGGCGTCGCTGTTGTCGAAATCATAGTTGAAGTTGCTGCCCGGCTCGATCGGCGTGCGCGGAGTGCGGTAGCGGCGTCGCTGGTGATGGTTGTAGGTCTCGCGCGTCTCCAACCGCAAGCGGCTGAGCCATTTGACGTGCATCGTGCCATAGTAGCCCGGCGTGACGAGCCGCACCGGCCCACCGTGCGCGGCGGGAATCGGCTCGCCGTTCAGCGTCAGCGCCACGATCGACCGCGAAAGGGCGTCGTCGAGCGGAAGACTATGCTCGAAGTCGGCGTCCGCGGGCTTGGGCGGCCCCTCCTTTCCCTCGGCGGTCAGGTAATGCGCGTCGGGCGCCAGGCCGAGTTCGAGCGAATCGAACAGCCCCTTCAGCCGCACGCCGCCAAAGCGAACGTTCGCCACAGCTCCCTCGCTCCAGGGCGAGCCTTTGACCGCCGCGGCACGGGCGAAGTTGGCCCTGCCGTTGCCCGAACATTGCAACACCATCTCCACTTCGATCTGCTCCATGTCGCGCAATTTGTCGAGCGTCACGGTGCGCGGGTTCTCGACCAGCCCCGCGATCTCGAACTGCCAATCGGCATCGTCGAGAGGTTTCAGCGTCCGCGTGCCGGGCAACTCCTGATTGTCGCGAACGAACAGAATGTTCTTGGGCGTCAGCCTGTGCTCGCGCAGCAGCGAGAGCGGCGTTTCGATCTCCAGTGTCTTGGTGTTGTGTACCATCAGCCGCGCGTCTTTGCCGGCGATCAGCTTCGCCGCGTCGGTTTCAGCGGCCCACAAGCCGGTTGGCCACTCGGCCAGCGCGGCGGCGCTCCCCAATGCCGTGGTCTCCAAGAATCGGCGTCGCGAAAGATGACCCTTCATATCCGGCTCCTTGTCTTACGCCAGGATCGGCTTCAGCACCGTGCCGGAGACGTCGGTCAGGCGGAAGTCACGGCCGGCATAGCGATAGGTGAGCCGCTCGTGGTCGATGCCCAGCAGGTGCAGGATGGTGGCATGATAGTCGTATACGTGGCAGGCGTCGGCGGCGATTTCGATGCCATACTCGTCGGTTTCGCCGTAGCTGATGCCGCCCTTGACGCCCGCCCCGGCCAACAGGCAGGTGAAGGCCCGGTGCCAGTGATTGCGGCCCTTGCCGTTGTCGGACCACGGCGTGCGGCCGAACTCCGTGCAAACGGCCACCAGCGTTTGATCGAGAAGGCCGCGCAGCCGCAGGTCGCGCAGCAAAGCGGCCAGCGGCCGATCGACCCGCTGGGCTTTGCCGCGATGTTGCTGTACGTCGCCGTGCGCGTCCCAGTTGTCGTGCGAGCCGGTGTCGATCAGCTCGACGACGCGTACGCCGCGTTCAATCAGCCGCCGGGCCAACAGGCATTGGGCCGCAAACGACCGGTTGTCGCCGGGCGATGCGCCGAACGCGGCCAGCGTGCCCGCCGTCTCGCGCGCCAGGTCGAAGGCTTCGGGCGCCTCGCGCATCATGCCGCGGGCCACGTCGAAGCTGTTCATGCGTGCCCGCAGGTTCAGGTCGCCCGGCCGGCCGGCGGCGTGGGCTTCGTTGACGTCGCGGAGCATCCTCTGCTCCAGCTCGGCCAGCGAGGCGTTGCGGGCCGGCGAGCGCAGGTCCGGAATCGGCTCGTCGCCGGGCACGATCCGCACGCCTTGATGGTAAGGCGGCAGAAAGTTGTTGTCCCACACTTGGGCGCCGGCATAGGGCAGATGCTCGGCCAGCACAAGATACGACGGCAGGTTGGCGTTGAACGTGCCCAGGCCGTAGCTGAGCCAGGCCCCGATGCTCGGCAGGGGCACGGTGGCCGAGCCGGTGTGCATGGCCAGCGTGGCCTGGAAGTGCTCGACGATGTCGGTGTGCAGCGAACGGATGACGCACAACTCGTCGGCGACTCCCGCAAGCTGCGGAAACAGCTCGCTCACGGCGAGTCCGCTTTGGCCGCAGCGCGTGAAGCGGAACGGCGAGCCCAGCAGCGGCTGTCGGACGGCCCCGCGCAGCTCGTTGCCGCCGACCGTGCGGCCCTGGTCGGTTGCCAGCTTGGGTTTGGGATCGAAAGTATCGACGTGCGAAAAGCCGCCCGTCAGGAACACGAAGATCAACTGCCGCGCTTTCGGTTGGAAGTGTGCCGGGCGCGGCGCCAGCGGATGGCCGCCGTGGGCCTGCGCCGCCCAGGCCAATTGTTCGCGCAAGGCCAGCGCGGCGCCGGCGGCGCAACTGCCGAGAAAGGTTCTGCGATGGAAGGACGGGCGGGCCATAGTGCGGTTCCTGCCGCCATTGTGCGCGATCGGGTTGGATCTGGGCAAGATACGCGCGGCCATGCTAATGCTGGCCGCCGCAAAGTCAAACCGCGAAAACCGCAGTCGCCCGCCGGTTTGAGCGTTGGCCCCACCTTACGCGCGCGCCGGTCCGATGCTAGGCGCCGTATTTGCCGAGCCGGCCGGCGTTGGCGAGCGCCAGCGGCATCAAGTATTTGGCTTCGAACTGGCCCAGCCCGCCATGTACGGCCTCGCGCTCGCAGAACGACTGACAATCGTCGCTGCGGCAGCATGCGGAGTAGAGCAGGGTCGGCACGGGATGCCAGCTATGGCTTTTCAACAAGCTGGGCGTGCTGTGGTCGCCGGTGACGATCAGCACCGTGGGATTCAAGGCGGTCACGCGCGGAACGACGGCATCCAACTCCTCGATCCGCTTCACTTTGTTCTGGAACGCGCCGTCTTCACCGGTGCTGTCGGTATATTTGAAGTGCAGAAAGAAGAAATCGAACTTGCTCCAGTTCTCGCTCAGCACGTCGATTTGCTGGTCCAACGTCTGAGCGCTGCCGACGATCTGCATGCCCACCAGACGGGCCAGCCCCTTGTACATTGGGTAGACGGCAATCGCCGCCGCCCGCAGTCCATAAACTTCTTCGTAGCTCGGAAGGTCGGGCTTGGCGGCGAAGCCACGCAGCGTCAGTCCGTTGGCCTTGGTCTGCCTGGCGAGAAGTTGCGTCGCCCGGCGGATAAACTCGCCGGCCACGTCGGCCGTCTTGGTACTGGCTGCATCGGCCGCTACAGGATCGAGCGGTGGCACGCCGGTCTTCTGCGGATCGGTATCGTGTACGTGGCCGCCCAGTCCCTCGCCGCGGAAGACCACCACGAAACGATGCTCCTTGACCGGCCTGACGAACACTTCGACGCCGGGAATCTTCACCGTCGCCAGCACGTCGGCCAAGGGGGCGCTCTCTTCGCTGGCGATGCGCCCCGCCCGGCGGTCGCTGATGTTGCCCCGCGCATCGAGCGCGCAATAGTTGCCGCGCACGGCAACGTCGTTGGGGCCAAGCTCGAAACCGATGCCCGTCGCCTCCAGCGCGCCGCGGCCGATCACGTATTTCAGCGGATCGTAGCCGAACAGGCCGAGATGGCCGGGACCGCTGCCGGGCGTGATGCCGGGCAACACCGGAATGCTTGCGCCCAACACGCCTTTTTTGGCCAGGGCGTCGAGATGGGGCGTGTGTGCCGTCTCCAGCTCGGTTTTTCCGCCCGGCTCCAGCGGCAATCCGCCCAGTCCGTCGGCCACCAGCATGACGATTTTAGAGTCGTTCTTAACGAAGAGTTCGCGCGTAAGTTCGTGCATCGAGTTGCTTCCAATTCCAACGAAACTAAACCACAAAGCACACAAAGAGCACAAAGCCCCGGCTACGCCTATTCGTACCAAATTGCCGGGCCGGCACAATGACTCATCAGTATTGCCGCGGCCGGTGCAATGCCTGACCGGCGGAGTTGACGGGCGGCGGCGAGCGCGGGTCGATCATCCGCAGGTTCGGATCGGCCAGGTTGAGCGGCTGCGCGTCGGGATAGCTGGGCAAGGTCCAAAGCTGCGACTGGTTGGCGGGCAACTGGTTCAGCCGCACATTCTTCAGATCGAGCCGCATCGAGAATTGCGGGGCGGTGTCGGTGGCCGGCGTCTGAATTTCGATGCGGGCGGGCAAAGCGGCCCCCGTGTTCGGATCGCGACCGTGATTGCTGGCCAGCGCGCTGGCGATCAGCCGGCGCTGGCTGTCGTAGAGGTGCTGGCCCACGATCCAGCCCTGCGACTCGTCGACCTCCGTGACCTTGGTCATGCGGCCGTGAACCGAATCGACGGCCGTCTCGAACCGCAACCGCCCTTGCCCGCTGTTGACCGGCCCGGCATGCTGGGCCGCGGGGTCGATCGTCACGATGCCCAGCGCCTCGATGACCCACGTCGGCTCGACCGGCAACAGATTGCGGGCCAGGCTCGTCTCGAACTGGTCGTGCCGGCAATAAAACACGGCCGGCTGCGGGTGGCGTTTGATCCAGAACCAGAACACGTCGTCGTTGCTGCCCAGGTCCGCCTCGGGACCGGTCAGGGCGGTCTCGCCCAGCAGGCGGAAGCGGCGCGGGCGATCGAGATACAAATGTGCCCGCAGCGACGGCATGAACGGAACGCTGATGGAGGCGTCGTCGGTGGCCAGCGATTGAATCTTGCCGCTGTTGGTGTTGATGGTGTTGATCACGTCGAACATCGTGGCCGAGGGCGGCAACACCCGCGGCTGACTGACGGTGTAGGTGTTGACGAACTGCGGGCAAGCCGCACCGCTGGCCGAAAACAACACGACCAACAGCGGCAAGGCCCATCGCGAAAAGCGTATCACGTCGGCTCCTTCACACACATTCCGCATAGAGGAGCTTCATGAGCTCCGTCTGAATCTCATCGGTGCGTGGTTCGTCGGGCATGGCCACCACGGCGCGGTGCGTACTCTCGTCGCGAGGCGAATAGAGTACGAGCACCTCGTGCCCCGATTCGTCGCGTTCGACGTCCTCTTGCCGCAACACCCGGCGGCGGACCAGCAGCAACGCCAGCACATACCGCATGTCGGCCTTTTCGGGCACATGGTCCAACTCGGCGAACAACTGCAACAACACCTCATTCGGCGCAAGCTGTCCCTTTTTCGCTTCGCGCGTCGGCATCCGCGACTTCCACCAGGCCAGGGCCGCTTCCGGCGGGCCGCTCCAGGCTTCGGCCGCGTAGTCGCAGCGATGCACGTCGCGCTTTTCAGACAGCAGCACCGAATAAAACTCCTCGCCCTCCTTCAGTTCCCGGCCGCTGGCGGCACAGTGCCGGGTGCAACGCTCGACTTCGTAATCCATCGTCTTTATCTGTTGGGACCGCGGCGCGGGGGCAAGGTAGCGAAAAACGCCGATTGGCTCAATATGCAGTGAAAAACCGCGAATCCGTGCCGCCGGGCCCGATCCGCAACCGCACCCGTTTGGAACATTTGGGACAGTTGCCTTCATAGGCCGTCGACTCGCGATTGACGTAGACGCGGCTATATACGTCGCAGCACGCAAAATGGATTCCGACAAACCGCCTCGCCGGTTCCCGGTTGCGGGGGCCGGGCGGCTCGCTCGACAGGTCGAGGTTTTCACCGGGCATAAGGCGACCCTGGCTGACTGGCGAATCTGCGTTGACCGTTGACGCTCATGGCCCGGCGTGTTATCGCTTGATGAGTGAGCTACGAACCGCTGCTGCACATTGTTCTGCACCAACCGGAGATTCCGCACAATACCGGTGCGGTGGGACGCACCTGCCTGGCCGCCGGCTGCAAGCTCTGGCTGGTGCGGCCGCTGGGTTTCCGCGTCGACGACTATTATCTTCGCCGGGCGGGTCTCGACTATTGGGAGCACCTCGAATGGGAAGTGGTCGATCACTGGGCGATGCTGGTCGAGCGGCTCGGCGGGCGGCCACCCTATTTGTTCAGCAAGTTCGCCGCCCGCAGTTATCTCGACGTGGCTTACCAGCCGGGCGATATTCTGGTATTCGGCAGCGAATCGGCCGGACTTCCGCCCGCGCTGGCCGAGCAGCACGCCGAGCGGCTGTTGCGGATACCCATTCGTCCCCAAGTGCGCAGCTTGAACTTGTCGAACGCCGTGGCGGTGGCGGTGTTCGAAGCCCAGCGGCAATGGACCCCTGCGCGCGTGAGGCTTGGCGATGGCGAGTGAAGGCGGCACGTAGCGCTCTGTCATGGGTCGATTGATGGATAGATCGAAGGACCGGTCGGTGGCTGGGGCAGAGCTTGGCCAGCTTCGGCCCGGTTTTAGGGCACGCTCCGCGGCCAAGCGATGCCCCGGTTTGACGCGCCGGGGCATCGCTTGGCCGCAGAGCGTATTCTGAAGGTCGCGACGGTTGCGGCCAAGCTCTGCCCCAGCCACCGTATCGTCGCCTTTCGCTCCGCGAAAGGCGACGTTTGGTGGGCCGGCCGACGATTTCAGCCGCGTGGCTCGACGGCCGCGCAGACCCAGCCGAGCTGGCTGCAGAACTGGCAGCCGTCCCCGCCGCAGAGGTCACAGCGCCCCGACGGCCGCATCGCCGCAAGGTAATCGGCCGACTGACGAAGGTTCGTGCGGAAATCGTCCAGACGGAGGGCCCGCAGATAATTGCCGCCCGGCACCAGGGCCAAATGCTCCACCGCCATCGCCAGCTTCTTCAAAGCCACCAGGCAGCGATCGAACTTTTCCGCCGCGCTCAAGGCAATTTGGACGCGGTCGCCGGTCGCGGGAACCGGCTCGCTCGTCGTTCGGCCCGCTGGTCGAACGATTCCGTCTTGTCCCACGCGCGCCACCCCCTCTTTGGGTAAACTGGCGGAATCCGCCAGTTGCCCTCGGAGCCCGCCCACGAGGTCATGACCCACGCCGCACACTTCGGCGATCCAGCGGTTCGACCGTTTCGACCATTCTTCGTCGGCCAGCACCAGCTTGACGGCGTGGCGCTTGTCGGCGTTGGTGCGGCGCAGGCCGTGCGTGTTGTTGGCCTTGAGGGCGAACAGCACCGCGTCGCGTCGCGTGCCCTGAAGCACGCGGCACTCGACCGTCGGATGCTCCAACCGAGAATGGGCCCGGAAGCGGTGAAAGCCGTCCGCCAGCCAGAAATCCTGGCCGTCGAAAAAGACCACGATCGGCGGAAAGACGTCTGGCGAGCGCATGCGCTCGACGTACTCTTCCACGACCAGGCCGTCGATCTGCTCGCGGACCTGCGTGCCGCCGTCGGTGCGGATCTTCGCGACTTCAAGAGAAACCAACTGTTCTTCACCGGACATGAAACACCTCCAAATGCAAAAAGTGGACTTTAGAACACAACACGACTACCCGTATTGTATCAAGCGTTCAGTATTGTCAAGAGGCGATCCGCAAATTTTATTGCATAGCTCGCAACGACCGGCCGGCCGCCGGCTGGCGCTTGTTGGTGTTCGCGCTTTCGGGGAGGCGGGTCCCACTCTCGCCTCCGCAAAGCCGACTGGGGTCACGGGCCGACGTTATTCTTGGCCCAGCGCAACCCGAGGGACAACATGATCCAGGCCCAGCCGTTGAAGATCATGTCGATGCCGACAAAAAGCCCAATGACCCACAGCCCGTCGTAGGGCCAATGCTTGTAGATCAGAAGGCCCAAGAGCAGGGTCACGATGCCGTTCAACAGGACCCAGCCCCAGTCGTGGAACTTCAGCATAAGGGAGGCCACAATCCGGAACAGGCCGCTGATCAGCAGAAACAAGGCCACAACCAAGGTCAGTTGCACCGTGCTCTCGACCGGGGCGTCGACGATCATGTAGCCGGTAATAACGTAGAGAATGCCGATGAGCAGGTGTAACAGCAGGCCGCTCCAGCGGCCCGCCCAAAATGCGCTGATGATCTGGATCACGCCGCCCGTCAGCAGCAGGAAGCCGAAGAACACGACCGTCACGACCGAGACGAAAAAGGACGAGCCGAGAGCCACCGTGCCCAGCACGATCATGGCGATGCCCAAAAGTAGAAACCACCACCAATGCTCTCCGACGGCGGCCAGCTCGTGACGAACCGCGGCGGCCAGCGGACCGCCGGGCGGCGAAGGGGCAGACGGTTGCTCGACGCTCATGACAAGGAACCTTTCTGTGGCCGTTGCGTGCTTGCGAATGGATGCGGAACCGTGCAGTCGCAGCGGTCCCTGCTTCGGCTGTAGTATATTTTGGCCGCAGGGGCCAAGCAAACAAATTCTCCGCCGATTGAAAGTGGGGCGGCCGGATAACCGTTTATATAAATGATCGGCAGCGCGACGAGCGGCGGCAGCACCAGCGCCGACGCAACGACGATCGCGATACCACAGCCTATCGACCGCATCTGGGTCGCCATTTTACGATAACCTCGCTACGACCCAACGGCGCCGGCCAGTTCGTCGAGTGGAATGTCGAGCTCGCGAGCGATGCGGGCGGCAATGGAAAGGCTTGGCTCCCGCTGGTCCTGTTCCAGATAAGAGAGGTAGCCTTGCGCCACGCGGGCGCGCGCGGCCAACTCCGCCTGCGTGAGCCCGTGGGCCTCGCGCGCGGTCCTGATCCGTTCGCCAAGCGTGGCGGTGCCCCGCTGGGCGGCTTGCTCTCTACGCTTTTCCGCAAGCAACTCGCGCCCTTGCGCAATGATCTCGTCTTTGTCTTTTTCCACCAACTCACGCAAACGGCGGACGTCGGCGGCCTCCTCAGCCGTCAATTTACACGGACCGGTAATGCGTTGCATCTTCTTTGATGGCATGAGCGCTCCTTAATGTAAAGCTTCGCCGAACCCGGTACGCAGGCGCCCTACACCAACCCGAAGCGCCAGCGAGGAACGTGAAAAAGGCGGCAAAACCTCGCTTGCGCTTCGGGTTAGTGTGGAAATGGGAACGGGTTCGGCGAAGCTTTACTCCTTAATTCGGTCGCGACTATTCGTCAATGTCATAGGCCGTCACCGGCCTTGCTGTGTCGTCGTCAATTTCCTGAAACACGACCGCGATGAAGCGTCCGGTTGAAGTCGAGCCGAAGACGACCGGCAGACCGGACGACCGGTTCGTCGTCCTGCCTTCTGGATTAGCCAGTACGTCTTCGACTTCCTCCTTCGCCAGATCATGCTCCGCAATGTGCTGGACATTCCCGACCGGATCGTCATCGAGATCCCAAATGATTGTGCTGTAACCCAGGCCGCGGTTCCCTCGATTATAACAATTGTGATGAACCGGGCAATATCAACCTCAAAGCCCATCATCATCATGATGGGCGGCGGCTGGCAAGCGCGCTGAATCGCAACCCGCGCTGAGCCACTACGTGGCGTCGGCGGAGCGAAGCTTTTGGGTGATGTAACGCAGCACGTCGCGCACGGAAATCATCCCGTCGACGCGGCCTTGGCTGACCACCGGCAAGTGACGATAGCCGCCCACGTCCATCTTGTGAACGGCAAAGGCGATCCGCGCCTCGCGTTCCACCGTTTCGGGCGAACGAGTCATGAACTCGGAGACCGGACGCTGAGCCAGGGCCGCGAAATCGACGTTCAAGCGGTCGAGCGCGTCGCGCTCGCTGAACACGCCCAGAAGCTGCTCCCCCCGCTCCACGATCACGCAGCCGACCTGCTGCTCGGCCATCAACTGCAGCACTTGGCCCACCGTTTGCTCGGGGGCGACCGTCAGGGGCGTCTTCGGCTGCAGCGACGAAACGCGGTCTTTGGCCAGACTGCGCTCGACGGCCGAGCGGGGCCGCGGCTTCGAGAGATGATCGAGCGGCTGCTGGCACTCCTCGCAATGATCGGCCCCGTCAATGTTCTCGACGCCGCAGTAAGGGCATTCGGTCATGGTGAATCTCCGCGGGAAAAGGCATTAGGCGTCAGGAAGGCACGACTCGGATTGTCCTGACGCCTTTTGTTGGTGGGCCGGCGCTCGCAAGCTCGCTGGTCCCACCCTACAGTCACTCGACGGTCCAGGTGTCGCCCGAATAATATAGCTTCTGCAAATCCCCCTCGCCCTTGGTCTGGCGGGCCTCGGCGATCTGAGCGTTGATCAGCTCGTCGTACTTCGGCTTGGCCACGTCGCGGAACACGCCGATCGGCTCCGGAAACTCCGGATGACGCATGCGGCTGAGCAGGTAGGCCAGCGTCGGCTCAGGCGCCCGCTCGTCGTGGAACAGCAGGTCGTCTTCGCTGATGCCCTTGCCCAATTGAACGGTCTCCGGATTCATGCCGTTGAGGCGGATGCCCTTGTCGCGGTTCTTGCCGAAGATCAGCGGCTTGCCGTGTTCCAGTTCGAGCGTGGTGTCGAACTTCATTTCGCGGTCGGTGGCGTATTCGAAGGCGCCGTCGTTGAACACGTTGCAGTTCTGATAGACCTCGACGAACGAGATGCCGCGGTGCTCGGCCGCCCGCTTCAGCACCATGCCCAGGTGCTTGATGTTGGTGTCGATGGAGCGGGCCACAAAGGTCGCTTCGCAGCCGATGGCGATGCACAGCGGGGCCAGGGGATTGTCGATCGCCCCCATGGGCGTGCTCTTGGTCACCTTGCCGACCGGCGAGGTGGGAGAATATTGGCCCTTGGTCAGGCCGTAGATGCGGTTGTTGAAGAGGATGATGTTGATGTCGAGGTTGCGGCGAATGCAGTGCATCAGGTGGTTGCCGCCGATGCTCAGGCCGTCGCCGTCGCCGGTGATGACCCACACGGAAAGGTCGGGCCGGCTCGCCTTCAGGCCGGTGGCCACGGCCGGCGCCCGGCCGTGAATGGAGTGCATGCCGTAGGTGTTCATGTAATACGGAAAGCGGCTGGAGCAGCCGATGCCCGAAATGAACACCGTCTTTTCTCGCGGTATGCCCAGCGTGGGAAGCACTTTTTTCATCTGGGCGAGGATCGAATAGTCGCCGCAGCCGGGGCACCAACGCACGTCCTGGTCGCTGGCAAAATCGCTGGCGGTGAGCACCGGCAACGCGGTATCGGTAGCCATGGGTTTCAGTACCTTTTCTCTGGATGAAGTCAACATTGTATGTGGATGTTCCTTAGTCGCGGTAGGGTGGGACCAGCGAGCTTGCGAGCGCCGGCCCACCAGCGGCGCTGATGCGTGGTGGGCCGGCGCTCGCAAGCTCGCTGGTCCCACCCTACACGTCCCTAGTCGCCGGCCAGCAGCTCCTGGATTTTGTCCACCACCTCCGCCACAGTGAATGGTTTGCCTTTGACCTTGTTCAAGCCGATCGCGTCCACCAGGAACTCGCCCCGCAGCAAGAGCCGCAGTTGCCCGCGGTTCAGCTCCGGCACGAGCACGGTCTGGTAACGACTGAGAATCTCTCCCAGGTTTCGTGGGAACGGGTTCAGGTAGCGAAGATGGCAGTGTGCAACCGGGCCGCCCGATTCAATCACTTCGCGCACCGCCGTGGCGCACGCGCCGTAGGTGCCGCCCCAACTCACCACCAGCAGCCGCGCGTGTTCGGCCCCCGTGACTTCCTGCAAGGGAATGTCGTTGGCCACGTTGGCCACCTTGCGTGCCCGCGTGTTGACCATGTGCTGATGGTTGTCGGGCTCGTAGTTGACGTTGCCGGTGATGTCTTGCTTTTCCAGGCCGCCGATGCGGTGCATCAGGCCGGGCGTGCCGGGCAGGGCCCAGGGACGCGAGAGCCGTTCGTCGCGCTCGTAAGGATGAAACACGTCGCCGTTGTGGCCCGCTGTGGGATGCTTGACCTCGATCGGCGGCATGGAATCCACATCGGGAATGCGCCACGGCTCCGAGCCGTTGGCCAGGTAGCCGTCGGTGAGCACCATCACGGGCGTCATGAACCGCACGGCAATCCGCCAGGCCTCTTGCACCACGTCGAAGCAATCGGCGGGACTGCGGGCGGCAATCACGGGCATGGGACATTCGCCGTTGCGGCCGAACATGGCTTGCAACAGGTCGGCCTGCTCGGTCTTGGTCGGCAAGCCGGTGCTCGGCCCGCCGCGTTGTACGTTGATGATCAACAGCGGCAGCTCGGTCATCACGGCCAGCCCCATCGCCTCTTGCTTCAGGGCGATGCCGGGGCCGCTGGACGTGGTCATGGCCATCGCCCCGCCGAAGGCCGCGCCGATGGCGGCGGTGATGGCGGCGATTTCGTCTTCGGCCTGAAACGTGCGAACGCCGAAGTTCTTGTGCCGCGACAGCTCGTGCAGAATGTCGCTGGCGGGCGTAATGGGATAGCTGCCTAAAAACAGTTCGCAGTTGCTCCGCTTGGCGGCGGTCATCACCCCGTAGGCCGTGGCTTCGTTGCCGGTGAGGTTGCGGTAGACGCCGGGCGGCAACTCCGCGCGGTTGACGTGGTACTGGGCGGCGAAGGCTTCGGTCGTCTCGCCGTAATGGTAGCCGGCCATCAGCGCCTTGCGGTTCGCATCGGCGACGGCGGGCGACTTTTTGGCGAACTTGGCGTCGATATAGCGGAGCGTCGGATCCAACGAGCGATCGTAGAGCCAGAACACCAGCCCCATGGCAAAGAAGTTGCGGCAGCGGTCGCTTTCTTTCTGTCCCAAACCACAACCTTCGACGGCCAGCCGCGTGAGCTTGGTCATGTCGACCTGAATGAGTTGATACTCCGAGAGGCTGCCATCGTCCAGCGGACTGGTGTGATAGCCCGCCTGCTTCATGCCTTGCCCGTCGAAGGCGTCGCGGTTGACGATCAAAATGCCGCCCGGCACAAGGTCGGACAAATTCGTGACCAGGGCGGCCGGGTTCATGGCCACCAGCGCTTCGACCTGGTCGCCCGGCGTGTAGATGTCCTTGTTGGCAAAATGGATCTGAAAACCGCTGACGCCGGCCTTGGTGCCGCGGGGAGCGCGAATTTCAGCCGGAAAATCGGGGAAAGTGGCGACGTCGTTGCCGGCCAGGGCGGAGGTGTTGGTCAATTGGGTGCCGGCCAACTGCATGCCGTCGCCCGAATCGCCGCAGAAGCGGACCGTGGCCGATTCGAGTTCCACGACCGGTTTAGAGCCGTCGGTGATTGTAGCCATGTCTCGTTACTGTTCCTTTAAAATCCAAGTCAAAGAGGCGCCGTGGGGCGGCGCAAAAAAGCGATCGAGAGCAAAACGGATCAAGGAGGGGTCAAGCCGGCAACGCACGCGGCCGGCCGAAAGAGTGCGGCGGGGGAGTATCTATTTGATTGTAGCACCCGGCGGCAATCGTCAAGCGTTGCCAGCGGTTGCTCTTACGGACCTTCACGGTGCTGTGTAACGGAATGCGAAACGGGCGGTTGGTTGTAAATCGTCTTGGGAAAATGCTCGGCCAGGTAATGCACGATGCCCGACACCTGCACCACGCCGAGCGGACGGTGCTGATCGTCGACGATCGGCATGCGACGATAGCCGCCGCACGACATGCGTTCGACGGCTTCGGCCACGGTGGCGTTGGCGTGGAGGGTGGCCGGGTCGCGGATCATCACGGTTTCGATCGCCGCGTCGAGATTGCCGCCGCGGGCCATCAGGCGGAGGGCGTCGCGTTCGGTAAAAATGCCGACCAAGGCGCCCTCGCGGCAAATAAGCACACTGCCGCGCCCCTCGCCTTTGAGTCGCTGAAACACGTCGCGGACCGGCGTCTCCGGCGCAACGCTGACGACCGGCAGAGGCGAGGTCAGCTCTACCGACTCAGTCGTCAAGTTCAGTTCAAGATCCACGTTGCTCACCTGCGACGGGCGACGGACCGAGGAATTCTTGGCTCGCCGCCCGCGACTACTGCCGTGCTTCTACAAACTCTACCACGTTGGGCCGGGCATTTAAACCGCAAGTTGGCTGAATTTTCCGAGAGGAACGGTTGTAGCGGCCAGGACCTGATTCTGGTTCGTTTCGCCTCGCGCGTGCGTTCGTTAATGAAGCGGCTTGAGCCAAGCAGACAGAACGGCCCAGCCTGAGCCGATGGCGGCAAGGATCCCGCCGACGAATATTTCAAAGCGGTGCAGGGTATCTATTGTGATACGCAGGCCCGCTTCGTGGAATTCTCGCCCGTCTTCATAGCGAATTTCGCACAGCCGTTCCAGCAAAAACCCGGCTGGACTCAAAAAGGCTATCACTTTCGAACTTGGCACTTGGCGGAGATTATAAGGGGACGAGCGAACGAGGGCATTGTCGCTCGTGCCAACGAGGCGCATACTAACCTCAAGCGCACGCGAGGCAAGCCCCAATTCCTGCTCGTTCGCACCACCGGGGCATCGCTGGCCGGCAGCCCGTTTTGGCAATGGCCAAGGGAACGCGGCCAGCTCTGCCCCAGCCACCTCGAAAAAGGCACGATTCCAGACTACCCAGCTACCGCCGGTCCAAATGAGCATTTCCGTCGCCGATTTTTGGAAGCTGCTGGCCGAAAGCCGCCTTCTTACGCCCGACCAGGTGCGGCAGGTCGCCGATAACTTGGCACGCCGTAAACCGGGTGCCCTGAGTGATTTACGGCAAGTGGCCACGCTGCTCATCGAGGCCGGGCGGCTCTCGCGCTATCAGGCCAAGGTGTTGCTTTCCGGCAAGCCGGGGCCGTTCCTTTACGGCGATTACGTTGTCTATGATCGGGTCGAAAGTACCCGGCTGGCAGGGCTGTTTCGTGCCCGCCATCAGCCGACGCAGCATCCGGTTTGCCTTCAGTTCCTGGCCGGGAAATCGCTTGAAGATCCCCAGGCGCTGGCACGTCTGATGCCGCAAGTGGCGGTTGCCCGACAGGCCAGTCAGCAAGAGCCTCGGCTGAGCGGCTGCTATCAGTTCGTCGATCTCGGCACGTTTAAGTTCCTGGTGGTCGAAGACCTGCAAGGCGACTCGCTGGAAGAACGCCTTAAACAAACCAACGCCCGTTTCTCGGTGTCGATCGCGTGCCGGATGGTGCGGTTGGCCGCGTTGGGACTCGCCAGGCTCCATGCGCTGGGCCAGGCGCACGGCCACGTGCGGCCCGCAAATGTCTGGCTCGAAGAGTCGGGTGCAACGAAGCTTTTGCAGTTTCCCTTGATCGGCGACCCGCTTTCGCCAAGACAGCCGCCCGCCAGCATCGAGGCGCAGCTCGACTACTTGGCGCCCGAATTGGCCAGCCCCGCCGCATTGGCCGACGCGCGCGGCGATGTCTACAGCCTCGGTTGCTTGCTCTTCACCTTGCTGGCCGGCAAACCGCCGCTGGCGGGCGGCGACCGCCAAAGCAAGCTGGCGCGGCAAAATCAAGAGGCGCCGCCGGCGATCACCAAGTTCAACCCGGAGACGCCCGCCGCGCTGACGCAAGTGCTGAACTATCTGTTGCAGAAAGATCCGGCCAGGCGTTATCCCGACGCGGCGGCGGTGGCCGAAGTGCTGCAAGCCTATTCCGGCGCCGATCCACAAACGGCGCCGCCAGCAACGCTGGCGGCCTACGAGGCCTGGTTGCAGCAACCGCGGCGCGGGCCAACGCCCGTCAATCCTCCGCAGGCTTCCGCACCGCAAGCTGCGCCGCCGCTCGCCGCGCGTCCCGTCATGGCTGGCGTGCCCGTGGCAGGCGCCAACGGCGGTGGAATGACCGGCAGAGTGCCGATGGCACCCCTTGTTCAGCCGATGGCCGCGAGCGTGGCGATGGCCTCTGCGCCGGCAGCCGGCCACGTGCAGCCGCCGCCGGCAACCGCGTATCCGGCGGCGCCGCTCCGGGCCGTGCCGCCGCCGGTCGTCCATGCCGTGCCGGCGGTCGTCGCGGTGCCCAGCGGAGCCGCGGCAATCGCCCAGCGGCGCGCCAAAAAGGGCGGGCAAACGGCTGCCACGCTGGGTGTCATCGGCGCGGCCGTTGTCGTGCTGCTGGGAATCGTCTGGTTTCTGCAACCGGATGACGAAAAAGAGCAGCCGCAACCGACGAAGCACGAAGTCGCCGCGGTCCGGCCAACTGAGCCGGACGAGGAGGGCGCAGCCGATGATTCTGAAGAGGATCCGGCCTCGCAGGACATTCATCTTTCTGAAAAAGGGAGCGCCGCCACAGAACCGATTCATAGCATCGACCAAAAGCAGTTAATCTGGCAGTCGCCCACCCATGGTGCGCCGTTGAACCTGGCGTGGCTGCCGCCGGGCGTCCAAGTCGTCCTCGCGCTTCGTCCGGCCGAGCTGGCGGGGCAGGCCGAATGGGAAAAGCTGATCGACAAGAAGACGCTCGGCACGATCAGCCAGTGGATGACCGACGACCTGCCGAAGCTGACCGGCAAGACGCTCGATCAGATTGAGACGGTCGTGATCGGCCTGCTCGACGGCAGTCCCGGCCCGCCGCGCGTGGCCCTGGTCGCGCGTGCCAGTGAAGAATTCAATCTCGACGATTTGCGGACCGCCTGGGGCGACGCCAAGTCGGAAGAGATCGAAGGGCAGGTGATTTATGTTCGGGCGGGCCGGGCGTTTTATGTGCCCGCCAGCGGCGGCGACAAGCTGCTGGTGATCGCGCCGGCAGCCGAGCTGCGCGAAATGCTCAAAACCGGCGGCGAAGCTCCGCCGCTGAGGCGCGAAGTCGAAGTGCTGTTGGAATCGAGCGACGACCAGCGCCAGCTTACGCTGCTGGCGGCGCCGAATTTCCCTTTGACCGACGGCAAGGCGTTGTTCGTCGATGAGGGAGCGAAGCTGCTGGGACCGTTGCGGAACTTTCTGGAAATGGAGGACAGCGATCACAAGCTGGAACTGACCAAGGCCCTGCTGTTGAGTTGCCATCTCGCAGACAGCTTGTTCCTGGAGTTGCGGCTGTACGATAACTTTGGCCGGCCGGCACAGAGCGCGGCCCGCGAGCTCGAGCGCCGCGTGGCCCAATTGCCCAGACAAGTGAGCGACTACCTCCAAGTTCTGCAGTTGTCGGCCTACAGCAAACCGGTGTTGTGGGATTACAAAGACCGGTTGGATGTGCTGCAACACTACACGCGGCTGGGCATCGAAGGGAAGCAGATTGTGATGCGGGCGTACTTGCCCGTCGTGGCGGCCCACAACCTGGCCTTGGGCGCGCACCTGGCGTTGTTGGAAAACGTCGGGAGTGGCGGACCGGTGGCCGCGGTGGCGTCGACCGCCCAGGCCGCCAAGCCGCAAACCGTGGCCGAAAAGCTCAAGAAAAAAACGACGCTTAGCTTTCCGCGCAACACGTTGGAGATGTCGATGAAGCTGCTCGGCGACGACATCGGCGTGGAGATCGTCATTCTGGGCAACGATTTGCGCGACGAGGGCATCACCAAGAACCAATCGTTCGGTCTGGAGGAGAAAGACCAGCCGGCCGACGAAATCCTGCGCAAAATCATGAAGCTGGCCAATCCAGACGGTAAACTGGTTTATGTCATCAAGCCCAAGGAAGGCGGTGGCGAGGACGTGCTGTATGTGACGACGCGGGCCGCCGTGAAGAAGCGCGGCGACAAGCTCCCGCCGGAACTGGAAACCGTGAAGTAGGGTGGGCCGGCGCTCGCAAGCTCGCTGGTCCCACCCTACAATTAGAATCGCCGTGGAACTTTTTTCGATCGTCTGCCCGACCTGTAGCGCACGGCTGAAGGTGCGCAATAGGGCCGCGATCGGACAGATTCTGAATTGCCCCAAGTGCAGCAGCATGGTGCAGGTTGCGGCACCCGCGGGCTGGCAACCGCCGTCCGCCGATGCCGTCGAAGGAGCCGCCGCGCCCTCGGATGCCCCCAGTACGTCAGGCCGGCGGCGTTGGGAAAACCAGGTTCAGCCCGGCGAGAAATTGACCGAAGGCGCCGCGACGCCTTCCAGCAGCGGCGGCCTGAAGTTCGGCGATTCGTCGGGCGGTCTGGCAGATAGCTCCGCAAGCTCCTCTTCGAGCATTTCGGCTTCCGCGCTGGCGGGTGCGGCAATGCAGGATTCGGAGGTCGGTCCGCTGGCCGCTCCACCGGTGGCTGGCGGTGGCGCGGCGGCCGCATGGGGCAAATGGGGCTTGTTGGCGGGCGTGCCGACACTCGTGGTGGCCCTGGCCGCCACAGTCTGGTTCTTTCGTCGCTCGCCGGATGAGGTGCCACCTCCGCCGGAGGTGGCGGCCACCGAGCCGGCGCCCCCCATTGAGGCACCGCCGCCGCCCGCCACTCCGCCGCCCGATCGCGAGCCGGTGCCTGAGCCGGTCCGCCTGGCCCGTCGCTGGCTGCCCAGCAACGCGGCGGCCGTGGTCAGTTTGCGTCCCAAGCTGCTGCTGGCGGAACCGGCGGCACGCGTGGTGCTCGACCGCACGGCTGCGATCTGGCAAGCGGCGCTGGACAAGCTCGTGTCGTCGCTGGGGCTGGAACCACAGTCGATCG
The DNA here is from genome assembly GCA_035533075.1 of Pirellulales bacterium. NCBI lineage: Bacteria > Pseudomonadati > Planctomycetota > Planctomycetia > Pirellulales > Pirellulales bacterium. The sequence continues at coordinate 22,473 of DATLUO010000045.1, forward strand.
ACCGCGCCACCTGGTCGGCGGTCGATATTCGTGCGCTGCGCGGGAACGACTGGCTGACCCAAGGGGTCGTGGCCATCGAGCTCGACAAGCCGCTCGACGCCGCTTCGCCCGCGCTGCGCGACGGCGTGCCGCTCGATTGGACGCTGGCCAAGGCGCCGGCGCGAGAACTGAAATCGCGGGCCTGGCCGAATCCGTTCGCGGTGATCGACAAGCGGACGGTGGTGACCGGTCCCGGGCCGCTGTTGCGCGAGCTGGCCGCTCGCGAAGAGGACCGGCTGGCCAACGAGGCGCTCGAAGAGTTGCTGAACGCGGCCGATGCCAAGGCGGCGGCGCTGGCCCTGCTCGACTTGCGCGCCCTTCGCGACGCCGACGCCGTGCCGCACTGGATGCCGGTGGTCGAGCTGTGGCACGCTGAAGCCGACGATTGGCAGTTGCTGCGCACGATGCCCCTGGCCTTCCGCCTGGCCATCAGCCTGGGAAAACAAGGCGACGTCGAGCTGGAACTGGCCTGCGACGGTGCCTCCGGCGCCGAAGAAGTGCATGCCGCGCTGGACCGCGTGCTCGAAGCCGTGGAAGGGACGATGGCCGGCGAGGCCGACTCGCTCAGCGACAAACTGCTGGCCGGTGAGATCAATGCGGCTCTGGCCGGCGACTTGAAACAGTTTCTGGCCGGCAGCCAATCGGCCTTGGCCGACCGCACTTCCGGCCTTCGCGATCAGGTGGTCTGGGCCCGCCTGGCGTGGCAGGGCGATCTCGCGAAGCTGGCGGCGGGCTTTCTGGCCGGCATTCCCCAACTGGAAGTCCGCCGGCTGGCGGCGGTGCGGCGGTTGGACGAAGAACATCACCAGCTCCTGCTGGCCGGACTGGCGGGCTACGTCAAGGCCGAGCGTGCCTGGCCCGCCGGCGCCGCCGGAGCGACGCTGCTCGCGCCCGAAACGCGACTGAGCTGGCAGGCCACGCTTCTGCCTTATTACGGACATCTCGATTGGCACGGCGAGTTGAACTTTGCCCGTGCCTGGAACGATCCGCTCAACCAGCGCGTGACGCGGCAGCCGCTGGACGTGATGACCAACCCGGCGTTGGGTCCGTCCAAGACAACGGCCGACTTTCCGGTCACGCATTACGTCGGCGTGGCCGGTCTGGGGGCCGACGCCGGGCAGCTCGAGGCCACCGACGCGCGAGCGGGCGTGTTTGGCTTTCGGTCGCGGCCGACGCCCGCCGAGATTCCCGATGGCGCATCGAACACGATTGCCTTGGCGGGCGTCAGCGGCAAGCTCGGCCCTTGGGCGGCCGGCGGCGCGGCCACCGTCCGCGGCTTGACGCAGCGTCCCTATATCAACGGCCCCGACGGCTTCGGCAGCGGACAGCCCGACGGCATGCTGGTGGGCATGGCCGACGGCTCCGTGCGTTTTCTTTCCAAAGACATCGATCCCGCGGTTCTGGAGCGGCTGGCGACGATCCACGGCGGCGACCCGGATCCGTCGGTTGCTAAGGCGAGCACGCCTGACGGAGGTCTGCCTCCGCGTCAGCCCGCGCAAGCGAGGACACCTACGCCACGAGCCAAAACGGCTGAAAAACGTAGCGCGAAACGAACGCGGCCGGTCCCTCAGGAACCCGACAAACGCATGGCGGCCCGGTTGAACGACACGATTCCGGGAATCGAGCTGAAGACGACGCTGACGGATCTGCTCAATTTGCTGTCGCAGCTTAGCACGGTGCCGATGACGCTCGACGCCGAGTCGCTGGCCCAGGCCGGCGTCGATCCCGCCGCGAAGGTTTCGCTGAAGTTATCGAACGCCACCATCGGCGAAATCCTCGACGCAGGGCTGCGGCCGTACGATCTGAAGTACGTGATGGTCGGCAAGCAGCTCATCGTGATGGATGCCCGGCGGCTGAAAGAGACCGTGGAGACCGTGCGGTTCAAAGTGGCCGACCTGGTGGCTTCGTCGAAACAGCACGAGAGCGACCTGGCGAAGCTGGTCGAGAGGTTTGTGGTGCCGACGGCCTGGCAGACGTCGGGCGGACCGGGCTCGATCGAGGCCGCCGAGGGAGAGCTGGTCGTGAAGCAGACGCCGAGCGTGTCGCAGCAAGTCGGCGGTTTTCTCGACAAGCTGCGGTTGGCGCGTCAACTGCCGGTCGCTCGCCGCGAGAGGCGGCCCGCGTCGCTGGCCACGCGCTGGTCGATGGCGCGCGAAAAGCTCTTAGGCAACGTGACGGTCAATTTTTCGGAGCCGGTGCCGCTGGCCGAGATCGCCGCACAACTGCAGAAAGCGGCCGGCATTGCGATCGTGTTCGACGGACTGGGCCTGGCCGCCGTGGAGCGCTCGCCCAAAGTTGAAGCCACGCTGTCGACCGACCGCGAGCCGCTGGCCGACGTGCTCGACCGCTTGTTGGAGCCGCTCGAACTCGGCTACCGGATCGTCGACGGGCAAGTGCTGCAGATCACCTCGGCCCGCGAGGTGTCGGACGATCTTGACGTCGAGTTCTATCCGGCGGAGAGCTTCTTGCAAGCGGAGCCGGCCGACGAATTCGCTGCTCGCATTCGCAAAGAAGTCTCGCCGGCGACGTGGTTGGAAATGGGCGGCGCCGGCGCGCTGGAGGTCGATGCCGCTTCGTCTTATCTGATGGTGCTGGCCCCGCAGGGCGTCCAGATCGAGCTGGAGAACTGGCTGGCGGAGCAGACGAAGAAGTAGGGTGTGATCCTACTTTTGCCCGACCGTGACCGTGAACGGAAAGTTCTCGCTCGGCAGCTTGACGGCCGTGACGGTGTAGCTCCAGTCGCCGGCCTGAGCGTTGGGCACGTCGATCGTAATCGTGCTCGCCGATTGCTGTTCGCGCTTGCTGCCGTCGGGGGCGACCACCGTCAACCTGAGCTGCGCGCCGGCATTCTGAAAGCCGAGCACAAACTGCAAATGGCCGGGCTTGTCGGCATGGTAGACGCTCGTGGCCGATTGCTCGGCCGCCGACGCGCTGAACAGGTTCTTCTTGGCCGGCGAGAATCCGCCCTGCACCATCGTCCGCTGGACTTTCGTCTCGACTTCGGCGGTGACGGCGGAGAACACCAGGTATCGCAGGAGCTTAATCTCGGTCTCGCTGTTCTGTTTCTCGTTGTGAAACGACGTGAAGATCACCGTGCCGTCATGTTCGGGAAACTTGACCATCAGCGGAGCGGTCTGACTCGTGCCGGCGTCGGTGGTGTATTTGCCGCGGAGATAGACCGTGACGTCTTTGCCCTCGAAGGCCGCCGGATACCAGCCGGCCTGGTCGAACTCCAGCGGCATCTCGCCGCCGATCAGCTCGCGCAGCCCGGCATCGACCACTTCGGCGTTCAGCTTTTGCGTCTTGCCTTCTTGGGCCTGTTGGGGCTGGGCCACTTCGGGAAAAGCCTGCGCAATGAGCTTGTAGTGCAGGTCGGAGGCATACAGCGTGCCGCCGGCCAGCACGAAGTTGCGCAGGTTGTCGGACACCTGCTTGAGCACCTCTACGTTCGGTTCGAACACGCCGGCGCCCTTCCGCTGGCTGTCGCCGATCCTCTTGCCCAACCACGACTGCGGCACGCCCGAACAAGTGAAAAAGATGACGTCGAAGTCGCTCAGCTTTTCGCCTTTGCGCAAGTCGTCGAGCGGAAACGACGTGTACTTGTAACCTTGGCCCAGGCTGTCGAGCAACTTTCCCATGTCGTCGTAGCCTTCTCCCGGCAGCGGCGTGACGCCCAGCCGCAGACGCCGCACGGGTCCGGCGGGCGGTACGTCTTGCGCCTGCTCGACGGTTTGCAGTTTGACCTCGCCGCCGGGGGTCTCTGCCGGCGGCTTCTGATGGTCGATGGCAAACACGACGCCCAGCGCCAACACCAGGCCGGCCGCCAAGGCGGTATCGACGATCGTCTGCAAGAACAGCCGGCGGAGATTCATATATCATCTTTCTATCAGAGCCGAGGTGGCTGGGGCAGAGCCTGGCCAAGTGGAGGCTGGCACTTCGTTCATCTCGGCGGCCAGGCGATGCCCCGGTTGGACGCACCGGGGCATCGCTTGGCCGCCACGCGATTGAAGGGCGCCAGCCGCTATCCGGCCAAGCTCTGCCCCAGCCACCGCTTTTCGTCGCAGCAAAACGTTTTATTCTTGCCCGCGTCAAGTATAAGTCCCCGCGCCCTCTTTAGTTTTTCTTTCTGGGCGGTGGTGGCGGCGGAATACTGCCCGGCGATGCAGGCCGGTTGCCGGCGGCGGGTTTCGGCGCCGTCGCCGTGGTCGGCTGCGGTGCTTTGCTCTTCGCGGCCGCGGGCGCCGCTTTATGCACCGGCGGCGGAGGCGGCGCGGCTTTGACCTGTCCTTGAAAAGCGGTGGTGAGCGGCTCTTGCCCTTGCTTGCGGTGCCGCTCGTTGAAACGCACGAAGTTGGTGCCAAACTTGATCACGTCGCCGTCTTTCAGCGGCGTCGCGCCGGTCAGCGGTTGGTTGTTGAGCCGCGTGCCGAGCTGCGAGTGGTTGTCTTCGACGACGAACGTGCCATTCGGCTGCCGTGCAATGCGGACGTGTTCCGATTCGAGGCCGGCGTTCATCGGACCCAAGAAGGGAAGCGGCAAGTGGTCGCCGCGACCCAAGAAGTTGACCGGTCGGCTGAGAATCACTTGCCGTCCTGGCCGGTAACCGTCGAGCACCGTGAGCCAGGCGTCTTTGAAGACGACCTGCACCAGTCCGATCAGCGCGCCGATGGCGATGCCCAGAATCACGAAGGCGATGGCCCGGCTCGACATGCCGGAGCCGTGGGCGACCCAGCGTTGCAGCGGATCGAACAACAGTCCGCCCAGCAGCCCGCCCAGGGCGCCGCCGATCAGGCCGTTGCGCAACTTGCTGGCGGACCGCTCATAAAGTCCCTCGACGATGCCGATGCCGATGCCGACGATCATCCAGCCCGGTGCCCGACCCAGAAAGGGATACAACAAGTCGCCGACAAAGCTGCCCACGGCGCCGCCGAAACCGCCGGCCACGACGCCCGGCAAGGCGCGCAGGGCGATTTGCGATAAGCGGCCATTGGCCATCCCGGCGACCACACTGAGGGCGAAGCCGATCGCGGCGCCGACCAATGCCCCGATGGCCGCGACCTGCGCCGGTCCGCCGGCCTCGCCCGACTGAAAGAACAGGATTTCTGCCACCAGCCAGCCGACAAAGGCCCCCCATCCGCCAGCCAAGGCACTGTAATAGACAACGCGGACAAACGACATGGGTTCCTCGGATCAAACGTTGGCTGGCGAGTTGCGGCCTTTCCCAATCCGTGTACCTATCATACGCGGAAAACGCTGACCGGCAACAAAGGCAAATACGTGGGCATCATTCTGGGAATCGCTTTCGCGTCGCTCTTGATCGCGCAGCAAAGCTCCATCTTTTGCGGCCTGATGCTGCTCACCACCAGCCAGATCAAAGACCTGCAAGGGGCCGACATTTGGGTGATGGACCGCGTGCGCGTGGAACCGTCAGGGGCCAGGGTTACGACCGCTCGTGCCGCGCCAGCCAGAGTCCGCCGAGCAAAACGACCGTCGCCATCGCGAAGTACGAGGCGGCCATGACCATCGGTGTTTGAACGGCGGGCGACGGCAAAGAGTCCAGCGGCAGGCTCCAGGGCAATGCCAGGGGACTGCCCGGCAGCGGCGAATGGATGACGCCGAACAAGCTGCACGCCGCCGCCGACAACAGGAACGCGGCGGCCGACCAATAGCGGCGGTCGATGAGCATCGCCAGCGTCGATGCCCAAAACAGGCTGGTGATCACAAAGCCGTTCGAGAGCGTGCGCAGCGTTTGCAGCGCCTCGGCCAGCGAAGCGGTGCCCGGCGATTGGGCCAGTGAGACAAGCGAGTGCCCCGTCGCACCCAGGATTTGGTCCGCAAAAATCATCACCAGCGAGGCCAAAGCCGGCAGGCAGGCAAAGGCCAAGGCCGGATAGTGCCGCTGCGGCGTGGCGCGAAAGCTTTGCGATGCGATCTCCAGGCCGACAAAAACCAGAATCGGGAAGACAACCGCCTTGGGAATGAAAACGTAGAGATACCCGAAGTAGCCGAGCAGCCCGGCACTGCCCACGACGAGGGCGGTGGCCAGCGTGTAGCCGGCACGGGCACCCATCGCTTTGTAGGCCGGGTGCCCGATGTAAGGCGTCGTCTGGATCACACCGCCACAAAACGCGGCCGCCAAGGTGGCGACCGCCTCGACGGCGATCACGCCCGACGTGTCGTACTCGTCGCCCGCCGCGGCCGCGCTTTCGGTGCAGTCGATTCCGCCCACCACGGTCGCCAACGCAAACGGGAGAACCACCGGCAGATAGGCAAGCGAGTCGTTCCAGGCCGACATCCAGTGACCGCGAAAAGCCGACAGCCACTCGGTCGGCCAGAGAGCGTCGGCCGGGCGGATGGCGAGCGGACCGGCCGGGGTCAGGCCCGCCGCACGCATGGCATAGAAGACGACTCCGCCGACCAGTAAAGCCAGCAAGGCGCCGGGGAGATGGGCGGGCAAGGCCAAACGGGCCACCAGCGTCATCAAAATGATGCCCAAGGAGACGAAGCCGGCCACGGGATGCTGCATCACTTCAATGAAGGGAAGAAAGCTGATCAGGACCAAGGCGATGGCGGCCAACGATCCCAACAGCCCGGCACGAGGCACCACGCGGCGTATCCAGCCGGAGACGGGGGCGGCTGCCAATTTGAACAGTCCGCTGGCCAGCAACGTGCAAATCCCGATGTGCCAGGCGTTTTGGGCGGCGGCCAGTTCATCCACACCACGCTCGCGGGCAGTTTGGAAGGCCGGGCCGAGCACAAAGAACACCATGCCCAGCGTGCTGGGGGTGTCGATTCCTAAAGGCATGGCGGTCAAGGTCTTATTGCCGCTGAGGCGGGCCAGACGGACCGCCATCCAAGTGAAGATGAGGTCGCCCACAAGCACGCCGACCGCCGTGCCGGGCAACATCGTGCGGAGGGCAAAGGTTGCAGGAAATTTGTAAGTTGCGGAAAGCAGTCCCACGCAGAGCAAGAGGTTGGCGACGTTATCCAACATCAAGCCGAAAAAGGCGTTAACGTCGCCAGACACGAACGGACGGTAGCGGTTCAACAGCGCGTTTCCTATCGAGGCACGCCCTTTGCAAAAGGGGTGGCGTGAGTCTAGGACGCCCAACTGCCGCCTGTCAAATTGGCACCTCAAAGCGAACATCAAGGAGGATGGCCTTCCCAGGCCGTCAAAAAAGGAGGATGGCCTTCCCAGGCCGTCCAAAACCATGTGGGGCATGTCAGCCCTTGCCCCCGTGGCGGCAAGATGGGGAACGGTTTCGGTAACTAATCAAGGAAGCGGCTCTCTGGATCTCCGGGCAAAAGTCGGCAATAATTCTTGCCGGCCCGGTCGAACTTGTGAGCCGACGGGTGCGTAACGAATCATGAGCTACACCATCGAACGGACACGAACCAATCAGCGAGCCAACTATGTGGTAAGCCGCACCTGGTCGGAAATGACCGACGAGGAACTTCTGTCGGCTTATCGCGAGTCGGCAGCCAAGCTGGCGTTTGCCGAGTTGGTGCAACGTTATGAGCGGGAGTTGTACAACTACTTGCGGCGCTATTTGGGCGACCCCGTGATGGCCGAAGACGCCTTCCAGGGCACGTTTTTGCAACTGCACCTGAAATGCGACCAGTTCGAGCCGGACAAAAAAGTGCGGCCTTGGCTCTACATGATCGCCACCAACCAGGCGATCGACGCCCAACGCCGCAACAAGCGGCACCGGCTGGTGAGCCTCGACCGGCGCTGCTCGGCTGACGATGAAGAAATAGGGACGCTGGTCGATTTGCTGGTCAGCAAAGAGGTCGGCCCGGCGGACCAAATGGAGAGCGATGAGCGGCGGGCGTGGGTGCGCAAGGCGGTCAGCGAGTTGCCGCCGACGCTGCTCAGCGCCGTGACGTTGATCTACTATCAGGGGCTGAAGTACCGTGAAGCGGCCGAGATACTGGATGTTCCGGTCGGCACGGTCAAGAGCCGCTTGCACGCGGCCATTTTGAAGTTGCACGAGGCGTGGAACCACGCACAACCGTCCGGAGAGAACTAGCCCATGCGTGACCAACTGCTCGGCTACCTGCTGGGAGCACTTGAGCCGGCGGAGCAAGATGAGGTCGAGGCCCGGCTTTTTACCGATGTCGAACTGCAGCACGATCTGGCCGAGCTGCGACGGAAACTGGTGTTGCTTGACGACGGCGACGAATTTGAGCCGCCCGGCGGACTGGCCGCGCGGACTTGCAACTATGTCGCGGCCCGAGCGCCGGCGGCCAAGAACACCGCCCTGCCGGCCCCGGTGGGCGGCTGGCGCGTGCAAGACATGATCGTGGGCGGCGGCATTTTTCTGGCCGCCTGCCTGCTGATGTTCCCGGCCATCGCCAATAGCCTTTCGCACGCCCGCATCACCGCCTGCCAAAACAACCTGCGGGCCATCGGCGTGGCGATGGGGCAATACAGCGATTTCAACGGCGGCTTCTTTCCGTTGGTGCCCGAACAAGGCCCGTTGGCCGTGGCCGGAAGCTATGGTCCGACACTGGCGGAACTGAAGCTCATCGAAGGGCCGAACGTGCTTGTCTGTCCCGCCGCTCGGCAGGCCGATGACGTCCGTCCCTTCACCGTGCCGACGATGGTTCAGGTTATGAACGCACCCGCCGCCGACTTGCCGCGGCTACAGGCCCAAATGGGCGGCAGCTACGGCTATACGTTCGGTTACATCGAGCATGGCCGCTACCGCGGGCACCGCAATCACGGACGCTCGAACTTCGCTTTGATGGCCGACGCACCGGGCGAAGCGTCCGGCGGCCGAAGCGCCAATCACGGCGGAGCGGGCCAGAACGTGCTCTTCGAAGACTTGCACGTGGTGTTTCTCGATCATTGCCAGCTTTCGGGCTGCGGTGACCATATTTACATCAACGGCCACGGCTACGTCGGCGCGGGCATTGGCCCCGACGACGCGGTGATCGGCCGCAGCTCGGCCCGGCCGGTCACGTTCCAACTTGTTCCCGCCGAGTAGATCGTTATGCCCAACGATCTACCCACGCTGCTCGCGGCCGCGGCCGACATTCGTTCCGGCCGCTTGAGGCCCGTGGACCTCGTGGAACGATGCCTTGCGCAGATCGACGCGCACGAGACTCGCATTCGCGCCTGGGTGATGGTCGATGCCGAGGGTGCCCGCGATGCGGCACGCCGGGCCGGCGACGAAATCGCGCGCGGCGAGTACCGCGGTCGACTGCACGGCATCCCGATCGGCATCAAGGACATCGTCGACGTGGCCGGCTGGCCGACGCTGGCCGGTTCTTCTTTGCATGCCGGCCACCGTGCCCAGCGCGACGCCACGGTGGTGGCCCGGCTGCGAAATGCCGGCGCGGTTCTTCTCGGCAAGACGGTGACCACCGAATTCGCCAGCTTCGATCCGCCGGTGACGCGCAATCCGTGGAACGTCGCGCGCACGCCCGGCGGATCGAGCAGTGGTTCGGCCGCTGCGGTGGCGCTGGGCATGTGTCTAGGAGCGATCGGTTCGCAGACGGGCGGCTCGATTACCCGGCCGGCCAGCTATTGCGGCGTGGCGGGCTGCAAGCCGACGTTCGGCCGAGTCAGCAGCCAGGGAGTCGTGCCGCTCAGCCGGCACATGGACCACGTCGGTCCCATCGCGCGTTCGGTCGGCGACTTGGCGGCGATCTTGGAAGTGATCGCCGGCTACGACCCGCTCGATGCCACCACTGTCGATGTGCCCGTCGATCATTATGTGGACCGCTGCCGGGATGCGGCCGCTCCGCGTCTGGGACTGGTGGACGACGCCTACTTTTCCGACGGGCTGCCGCGCTCGGTTGCGGCCGCGCTGGCGGAATCGACTCGACGCTTCGAGCAGTCGGGTGCGATGACCGGCATGGTGAAGCTGCCCGGCAGTTTTGCCCAAGTGACCGCCTTGCACCGGCGGATGATGGGCGTGGAAGCGGCCGAATACCATCAGCCGATGTTCGAGAAGCACCGCGATCGATACGGGCCAAACATTGCTTCGCTGATCGAGGAAGGACCGCGGGTTACGGCAATCGCCTACGCCGCGGCGCTGGTTCATCGCCGGCAATTACAGCGCGACTTGCTGACGTCGTTTGCTGACTACGATGCGCTCGTCACGCCCGCCACGACCTCGACCGCGCCCGGCATCGAGACGACCGGCGACCCCAAGTTCAATTCTCCCTGGAGCTACGTCGGTTATCCGACGGTGTCCTTTCCCTGCGGCCTGGCCGACGATGGGCTGCCGCTGGCGGTGCAGATCGTCGGCCGTCCCTTCGAAGAGGCCCGACTCCTCTCCGCGGCCGCCTGGTGCGAGCGTACGCTGAACTTCGAACAGCGGCCCGCCGTGTAGCGGTGGCGTTATCCACCGGCCCACACAAACGCGGGCCGATGAATCATCCGCCTTAGTGATTCCAACTCCATTGCAACGTGATGCCTTGGTTGTCGAACTGCGTGTACTTTGGTTGCAGGAAAGGCCCAAAGGACACGTTGGAGTTCGTTCCGAATTGATACCAGAACTGGCCAATATATCCCACGTAAAGACGGCTGTTGGCCCAGCGCGGAGGCTGCCAACTCACGCCGATTTGCGCGGTCAGCACCGGAACGTACTGCAGGAAGTGGGTCACCGTGTCGCCGCTGTCGAAGCCCGTGGGAGTCACGGTGGTCGTCGCCGCGAACGCCTCTTGCCGGACGCGCGTGAACATCTCCGCCACGTCGACCTGATTGACCCAGGTCAGCCCTTGCCGTGCGAAACGGCGATCGACCTCGACGCCGAAGTGCGGGCCGAAGGCGGTGGTACGGTTGGTTTCGCGCTGGGCGAAAACGCGGCTGCCCGCCGCCGCCTGGGCGAGCGACTCGTCGACTCGCGTGCCGAGAAACGTCTGGGCCGCCCTTAAGCCGCCGCGGAACTTCAGGCCCCAGCCGGGATTGGGGGTCAGCTCGCGGCTGGCATAGTCGATGTCGGTGTAGTTGACCATGAATTCGGTGTGCCGCGCGGCCGGGCCGTCGGGGCCCAGGAACGTATCGCTGCCCATCGCGTTGAAGTACCGGTCGGAAATGGAGATCTCGCCGAAACCGGAAGGGAGCCGATAGCCGACTTCCAGGCGCGGCGCCGCCGTCCAATTGAGGCGTGCCGGGCTGAGCTGCACAACGCCCGTGGTGCCAAGACCAGTCGTGATCGGCACCGAGAAATTGACGTGCGTCTTGATGACGCTGACCTCCGCGTCGGCAAACCAGCCGGAGCGCGGCCAGTCGACGGGATCGAGCAAGGGGTCGCGCTCGAAATAGGGGTGTTCCCAGTCGGGCGCCGGCGGACCCGGGGGCGGCGCCGGTTGGAAGAGTGAGGCCGGCTGATCGGGCAGCTCGGGCAGCGACTGCAAAATCCGGGGCTGCTCGAAGTTCGGCGAGGGAGGAGCGATCTCTTCACTCATGGGCTCCGCGATGAAACGGCGCGCCTGCGATGACCTTGCGATCGGGCGCATGCGCGCCCGGCCCGGCAGCGGCGCCTGCGCCAAGGCGGGTGCCGCCGGCCAGACAAGCGCCGCGGCCAGCAGCACCAACGTCCATCGTTGTCTAGCCATTCGCGCCATGAAAATCGTCCTTTAGTGATCCTCTGTTCGACGGTGGTTTGCCGCGGCGGTCGCCGTCTCGCGCCGCGAGCTCGCTGCGGTGGCTGGGGCAGAGCCTAAGCGATGCCCCGGTGCCTCGAGCCGGGGCATCGCCTGGCCGTGAAGTCGGTTAGCACTTCCGACGGTTGCCTGGCCAGGCTCTCCCCCAGCCACCGTCGCGCGTGCGTTCGGCGACCGCGACTCTCCGCCCAAAGTAGCCCCGGCACTCCGTGACGGGGAGCCGGTCGCCGAAGGCGACCGCCAGTCTCCGCCATCCCGGCGCGCCGGGACCGGAGCTGCATCAACTCCGCACGACGCCGCGACGTGCGCGTGCCCGCAGGCCCAACGCGAGAGCTCGTCGAAGTTGGGCAACTCCGGCAGCGGCTGCGGAGTAGCCATCTGAAAAAGATCGTCGGTCTGCAGGAAGTCCGCCATGGCCACGACCGACGACCACATGCTGCCCAGCGCCCCGAGATAGCCCAAGACGTTCTGCGACAAATTCTGCTGGGCGAACGCCAGGTCTCCCACGTTCACGGCTTCCGAGTCGACGTTTCGCCGCTCATAGACGCCGCGGTAGAAGCGCACCAGGTCGGGCAGGATATACCGGCGGTAGTAGTCGATTGAATAAAGGTTGTTCCGGTAATTGGTATAGGCGTTGGCCAGGTTGTTGGAGAGATTGACCTCCGCGTTGTGCTGTTGTTCGGTGGCCCGGATCAGCGCGCCCTGGGCGGCGATGATGTTCCCCTTGTTCTTGTCCCAAATGGCCAGCGGCATGCTGAGCTGGAACTGGTTGTAAGTGCCGAAGGGCGACACCGTCCAGTCGCGCGCGTATTTGTAACTCACGTCGACGTCGGGAATCGGCGTCACCTGGGCCAATTTCAGGTTGTACCTGGCTTGGGGCACCAGGTTGCGCGCCGTCAGGATGTCGGTGTGATTGTTCAGCACGTAGGCCGACACCTGATCGTAGTCGTAATACGGGATGAAGCGGTCGATTTGTCCGGCGACCTGCGTCAAGGGCAATTGGCGCAGGCCCAACAACGCCACCAGCGATTTCCAGTCGTAGGTGTACGTGGCGATCGCCTGCTGGTAGGCCAGCCGGGTGGTGAAGGCCTGGGCCCGCAGCGACGCCGGCTCATAGCCCGCCGCGATGGAGGACTCCACCAATCGAACCTGAAGCCGATAGATTTCATCGGTAAAGCGGGCCACGGCGCGTGTGACGGCCAGCGTCTCCTTGTCGACCAACAGCGCGAAATAGGCCTGTCGCACCTGAGTCGCCAGGTTGTTGCGAGCGGCCCGCAACGCCAGTTGCGAGTTTTCGTAATTCTTCTCGGCCGCGGCGGCGTTCAGTTTCCGTTTGCCGCCCGTCGTGATCACCTGGTCGATGCCGATGCCTTGCACGCCCGTGGTGGAGTTGTTGTTCGTCGGATCGGCGAAGTAGGTGGCGGTCGGGTTCTGGTAGGTGCGCGCTTGCGTCAACGACCCCAAGGCCGATTGGACGTCGGCGATGGCTTGCCGCAGCGCCGGGCTGTTGGCCGCCGCGATGCGCTGCAGCTCGGTCAGCGTATAGGGCCTGCCCTCGGGCCCCGGCAGCGGCCGCGGCTCGACCGGAATGGGCGGCAGCTCCGGATAGATTTGTTCGATCTCATGCTCCAGCGACAGCCTGTCCCGCGGCAGCTCGACGCGCGGCGCCTCCGAACCGGGCAATCGCGGCGGGATGTTCAATTCCAGCTTTTTGACATCGAACGTGCGCCCGTCGGCCGGCGCCTGCGACCACGCCACGCTCTGTGCCATCGTGGGTGGTCCGTGGTCCGTAGTCCGTGGTCCGTCGCCACTAACGACGGACAATGGACCACGGACGTCGGCCGGCGATTCAAGCCAGGCGGCGGATCGTACGTCGAGCGGCACCTCCGCGGCAGCGGCCTTTGGGTCCGCGGCGAAACGTAATTCATTCCGCACGGCAGGCGTCCCGCCTGCCTTCTGCTGTGGCGTAGGCGTCCCGCCTGCCGGGCCGCCGGCGCGCGTCGCTCTCGCCGTGGAACTGGTTGGCTTTTGCCCGGTCCGAAGTTGCGCCCGCGTTGTTCGAGCCACGTCCGTTACGCCCGACGGCTTCGCAATCTGCGCATCGTTCTCCGGCTTCACGTCGTACGGCTGGTTGGCGATGCGGCACACGGTCTGATCGGTGCGCTGGCGCACGGGCCAGGTGCAGCCGCTCGCCAGCAGAATGCCAGCCATCAGAAGTAGCCGTGCTAGACGCATCACCGAGTATCCACGCACCTTTTGTGATCGGTTCCGGTCATCGGTCGTTCAATAGGGAACAAGGTAGACGGTGGACGGGTCATGAGTTCCGTCCCCGTCTCCTGTCTACCGTCTACCTTTTTTCAGCCGGCTTTGCGGTCCCTATCGGGCACATCGGGCAATTGCCAGCGGCTGAGATAAGCGGCCAGCACTTCCTCGGCGATGGCCGACTGAGATACCCGCCGCATTGCCGACTCGACGCCCAAACGTTGAGCCGTCGAAACGCTGAGATGCAGAGTCACCTTGACGGTCGCCGGACTGGCGGGCGAATCGCCCTGCTGGTCCGACACACCGCCCGTTAACCGCCGTGGAGCTTTTCGTGCCATTCGTCTTGCCTCCTTGCCGTCATGCCTGCTTTGAGACATCGGCCATCGGGATGGCGGTCTACAGAAAACTTGCCGGTTATGTCGGTCATACCTCACCCGGCGGGCAGTGAGGCGTTCGCGATGGCTGTTCACGGCGTTGGGCAATAGGCGTTGGGCGTTAGGGACGATGGGAACGTCGTACTCTAACGCCTAACGCCCATCGCCTAACGCCTCCATTACGGTGGGCCGGCGCTCGCAAGCTCGCTGGTCCCACCCTAGGGCTGCGGCTTCGAACGCGGACTTTCCTTGCGATTTGGAAATCTCCGGCGGAAAATCGCGAATCCGCGGCAACTGCCCATTCTTGCGAGTCGCTCCGTCCGATGAGCATGATGGTTTGCGGGTGTTCGCCGCGGTGTGGTACGCTCGAAGTGTTGGAAAGCTCCGCCCTCGGCCCGCCAGAGAACGCACAGAAAACGGAAACATGTCCCGCGTCATGCGAGTTCGCCACAAGCTCATTACCGTCGTTTCGATTGCTCTGGTGGTGCTCGCGGCGGCCATCACCTATCCCAGGTTGCGGGCCCTGCTGAAGCCGCCTGAACCGATCATCCAACCTCACGGGAGCGTCTTGTTCAAGCTGAAGAAAGGCGACCCGAATGTGCTGATTGTTTCCGAAGACGCGATGAAAGCGATTGATTTGAAGACCGAGCCCGTCCAAGCCGCTCCCGAACCCGATCCGCTGGAGCTGCCCGGCTATCTTAGCGTCGATCCAAACCGGCTCGTGCCGATCCATTCGCGGTTTCCCGGCGAAGTGGTGCAACTCGGCGCCACGAAAGCCCGCGATCTCGACGGAAAGCTGACCATGCGGCTGCTGCGCTACGGCGACCCGATCCAGAAGGGCGACCTGCTGGCGGTCGTATGGAGCACCGACATCGGCCAGAAAAAAAGCGAACTGGTCGATGCCCTATCGAAACTGGGCCTGGACGAGATGGTGCTCAACCGCCGGCTGCGGGCGGGCCCTGGCACGGTGCCCGAGCTTAAGGTGGAAGAAGCCCGACGCAACGTCGAGGCCGACAAGATCCTGGTCAACGCGGCGGAGCGCACCTTGCGCTCGTGGCGGCTCACCGAGCAGGAAATCGACGAGGTCAAGGAGGAAGCCAAGCAGCTTCGCAGCAACGAACAGGAAACCGCCGCCGCCAAGACGTGGTCGGAGCTGCAAATCTGGGCCCCGATGGACGGCATCGTGATCGAAAAAAACGTCAATGTGGGAGAGGTCGTCGATACCACCGACAACTTGTTCAAGGTGGCCGACCTGACTACGCTGCAAGTGCTGGCCTACGTGTATGAAGAAGACTTGCCGGTGCTCGAGCAGCTCAAGCCCGAAGAACGTCACTGGAAAATCGACCTGAAGAGCGATCCCAACGACCCTCAGCGGCCGGGCATGTTCGAGCTGATCGGCGACGTCATCGACTCGGTCACGCGCACCGGCCCCGTCATCGGATGGTTGAACAACGCCGACCGCAAGCTGCGGGTGAACCAGTTCGTCAGGGCGACGATCGAGTTGCCGGCCGACCCGACGATGGTGTCCGTGCCGACGTCGGCCCTGGTCGAAGAAGGCGGAAAGGAGGCTGTGTTCGTCGAGACCGACCCGCTCCATCACGAGATCACCCGGCGCGTGGTGGCGGTCACGCGGCGCGGCAAGGACCGCATTTTCATTCGCGCCGAACCGAACGAGCAAGAACGCCAGCAAGGCACCGGGCCTTTGAAGGTCGGCGAGCGGGTGGTCATGCGCGGAGGCCTGGAACTCGATCAGGTGCTGAGCAACCTGCAGTCGATCGGCGGCGCCGGCACCGGCGAGGGAGAATGACGCGATGGCCTATCGGCTGATCCAATGGGCGCTGGCCAACCCGGTTGTCGTGCTGCTGTTCGGCGCGGCCTTGATCGCGGTCGGCTCGTACTCCTTCGTCCACGTCAACGTCGAGGCCTATCCCGATCCGGCCCCGGCCATCATCGAGGTCATCGCCAAATATCCGGGCGCCAGTGCCGAGGAGGTGGAACGCCAGGTCACGATTCCCTTGGAAGTGGCGATGGCCGGCATGCCCGGCCTTACCTACACGCGCACCAAGTCGCTGTTCGGCTTGTCGCACATGCGCAACCAGTTCGATTACGGCTTCGACTATCTTCGCTGCCGCCAGGAGGTGATCAATCGTTTGCAGTTTGTCGACGGCCTGCCGTCGGGCGTGCAACCGGCGTTGTCGCCGACCAGCCCGACCGGCGAGATCCTGCGCTACACGCTGCGCAGTCCCAAAGACGTGGCCGGCCGCGATCTTTACACGCTCAACGATCTGAAGGCCCTGCAAGACTGGGTGCTGGAACGGGAGTTTCGCCGCGTGCCGCGAATCATCGACGTGGTCAGCAGCGGGGGCACCGTCAAGCGATATGAAATTCACCCCAATCCCGAGCAGTTGCTGAACTACGGCATCATGCTCGACCAGTTGCAAAACGCCATCACCAACAGCAATGCCAACGTGGGCGGCAACTACCTGTTCGAGGGCGAGAACGTGATCAATGTGCGGGCCATCGGGCTGATCGGCCTGGGACAGGATCCCGCCCGATCGACCGACGTGCTCAACGCCCGCACTCCGCAAGACGCGGCCGAATATCTGCGCAGCGAGGAAGACCGCCGGCTGAAGCGCATCCGTCAGACGGTGCTCACGGCCTACAACAACCTGCCGATCCGCGTCGAGAACGTCATCGAAGGCGCTTCGCTGCGGTATAGCGACGACATCGGCGTCCACGGCGTGATCGTCAATCATCAGCCGCGCTTGGGGCAAGTCAGCCTGAGCACGCCCAAGCGGAACGCCAAGGGAGAAATTGAAACAACCAGCGGCGGCGAGACGGTCTGGCAGAACGAGCGCGAGCGCGTGCAGGGCATCGTCTTGCTGCGCAAAGGCGAAGCGTCGCTGCCCGCCTTGCACGACTTGGAAGCCAAGATCGACGAGCTCAATAAGAGCGAGGGCAAGCTCTTGCCCGGCGTGCAAATCGATCCCTATTACGATCGCACCAAACTGATCGACGTCACCACGGAAACCGTGCGCGAAAACCTGGTCGTCGGCATGGGCCTGGTGTCGTTGATTCTTCTGATGTTCGTGAGCAACGTACGCAGCGCGTTCATTGTGGCCATCAACATTCCGCTGGCGCTGCTGTTCGCTTTCGCCATCTTGTTTTTGCGGGGAAAGTCGGCGAACTTGCTTTCGATCGGAGCGGTCGACTTCGGCATCATCGTCGATTCGTCGGTGATCATGGTGGAGAACATCTATCGCCACTTGAGCTCCGGCGAGTATTCCGACTTGCCGCTCAAAGATCGCATTCTGCGGGCCAGCCGGGAAGTGGAGCGCAGCCTGTTCTTCACCACGGCCATCATGGTCTGCGCCTTTCTTCCCTTGTTCACCATGAAAGGGCCCGAAGGGCAGATTTTCGGCCCTATGGCCGATACCTATGCCTTCGCCCTGGGCGGCGCCTTGATCTTGGCTCTCACTGTGGCGCCCGTGCTCTGCTTGCTGCTGTTCAAGAACCTTAAGCCGGCGCCCGACAATTTTCTGGTGCGGTGGCTGAAGACCGGCTACTTGCGGCAGCTCGACCGCTGTTTGCGTTATCGCGCCATTACCTTGACCGTGATGGGAGTTCTGTTCGCCCTGACCGTGGGCATGTTGCCGCTGCTGGGCCGTGAATTCATGCCCGAACTGGAAGAAGGCAATCTTTGGATTCGCGCCACCTTGCCGATCAACATCTCGCTCGACGCGGCCGCGGAAAAGGCGGAGACGGCACGCAAGATCATGCAGAAGTATCCCGAAGTCGAAGTCGTCGTGGCCCAGACCGGCCGGCCGGACGACGGCACCGATCCGACGGGCTTTTACAACGTCGAGTTTTTTGTTCCCCTCAAGCCGCGCGGCGCCTGGCCGAGCAACCAAGTCGTCACGGGCTGGCGGCGTTGGTACGGCGCCATGCGTTCTCGCACGAAAGAAGAGTTGATCGCCGAGATGAACGCCGAACTGGATAAGAGTATTGCCGGCGTAAACTGGAACTTCTCGCAAAACATTCGCGACAACGTGATGGAATCGCTGTCGGGCGTGAAAGGCGACAACTCCGTCAAGATTTTCGGTCCCGATTTGAACCAGCTCGAGCGGCTGGCCGACCAGGTGAAATCCCGCCTGACCTCGGTGCCGGGCGTGGCCAACGTCGGCGTGTTTCACGTCATGGGCCAGCCGAATCTGGAGATCCCGGTCGATGCGAAGAAGTGCAATTATTGGGGCGTCAATATCAGCGACGTGGAAGACGTGGTGGAAATTGCCATCGGCGGCAAGGCGTTCAGCCAGATGATCGAGGGAGAGAAGCGGTTCGACATCACGCTTCGCTGGCCGGAGCGGCTGCGCAACAACGTGAACACGATTCTCGACATTCCGGTCGACGTGTCGAACAACCAGACCGACGATGATTCGCCGTCCGACAGCGTTCCGGCCGACGAAACTTCGGCGGCCGGCAACCTGGCCACCAGCGGCACCAGCGTTTCGCCGCCGTCGTTCGCCGGCAGCGTGATCGGCGGCACGCCGACGAACCTCGATCGCCAGCCCCGCCGACGATTGCGAGATCTGGTCACCCCGCTCGACGACGAAGGGTATTTGGATCCCAAAGGGCGGTTCATCCGCTCCGGCGCATCGACCATCTCTCGCGAGCAAGGGCAGCGGTTCATCGCCATCAAGTTCAGCGTCCGCGGCCGCGACCTGGCCGGCGCCGTTTCGGAAGCCCAGAAAAACACGGCCGACCTGTTCAAGTCGCCCTACCGGGCCGAATGGAGCGGTGAGTTCCAGGAAATGCAGGAGGCCGAGCACCGGCTGATGTACATCATCCCGATTTCATTGGGCATGATTTACATCTTGCTCTATCTCGCCTTCCACTCGATGATCGACGCCTTGCTCGTCTTTTCCAACGTGCTGGCGCTGTCGCTGGGCGGCATCTGGGCGTTGTTGTTGACCGGCACGAACTTCAGCATTTCGGCGGCCGTCGGTTTTATCTCGATCTTCGGGGTGGCGGTCATGGACGGGCTGCTGTTGATCTCGTATTTCAATCAGTTGCGTTATCACGGGCTGACGCTGCGAGAGGCGATTATGCAGGGGGCTGAGAAACGTGTGCGGCCGGTGATGATGACGGCATTGACGGCCATTTTCGGCCTCTTGCCCGCGGCGCTATCGACCCGCATCGGCGCTCAAACGCAGCGGCCGCTGGCGATCGTGGTGGTGGGCGGCATGATCAGCACGCTCTTGCTCACGCGCTATCTCATGCCGGTGCTCTACAGCTTTTACGGGCACCGGGAGGTCTCGGCCGAAGCCGGGCAAATGGCGCATTAGGTGGGCATCACGCCATCCATGCGTGGCGTGGAATCGGTGAAGGCTCAAATCGTGGCGGAGGGCGAAGAAGACCATCTTGGCTTTTGGTCGATCGTCCGGGTTGTGCAAGGTTTCTTGGGCACCACGGACAAGAAGTACGTGCGTTGTTTTACGTTTGCTCTACTTTCCGATCTGCTCGCCTCGGGGCAACTTGTCGCGGAATTTCCCGCTCCAAATGGTCGCGAGTTCGACGTGCTCTCTACGCCGGTCGACGAGCTTCTCCATCAGGTCGGTGAAGCGTGGGACAAGCTTGGGCGAGATCCGACCATTGGTGAGATCATTTGGTTCGCGACGCCGGACCGGTCGTTGGCCTCTCAGCCCCACCGCGCGTGAACGGCAGATCGTCGCAGCCACCGGCCCAAGACCTGAAATCGCGGCGTCGGCTGCAACGCGAGGCCGAAGCGATTTGGCCTCTTGAGGCCGATTGGCCATGTCGGAATAATGCCTATGTTCAGCATCCATTGCCCGTCCACGTCAAGCCGGCTAGGATGGTCATCATGTCCTCTAAAACACCGCCGCGGGATCCGAAACCGCGGCCGAACCATCTCCGTTATATCGAGGTGCTGCGGCAAATGACGCCCGAACAACGCTTGGCGAAGGCGTTTGAACTGTCGGAAATGACCAAGCAACTCTTTCGGCAGGGGTTACGTGAGCGATTTCCTGAGATGGATGAGGCCGCGTTCCATCGGCTGTTTCTTGACCGGCTCGCGAAGTGTCACAACCAGAACTACTAGCGCTCGTCGTCGATGTGCTCGATCGCATCGGCATCGACTTCATGGTCACCGGGTCGATCGCCTCCAGCCTCTTCGGCCAACCACGTTCGACGCACGACATCGACTTGGTCGTGTCCCTGACGGTGGAGAAAGCCGGGCTCCTACTGGATGCGTTTCCGCCGCCGGATTTTTATCTGTCGGAAGAGAGCATCCTCGGCGCGATCCGAAATCAATCGATGTTCAACCTCCTCGACATTGCCGGCGGCGACAAGGTTGACTTTTGGATCTTGAAGAACGACCCCTTCGATCAGTCTCGATTTGCACGTCGGCGCCGCCAGATTGCAGGATCCAGGCAGATCATCGTTTCCAGTCCGGAGGACACGATCCTGGCCAAGCTGCGGTGGTCGGAATTATCGGGCGGAAGCGAAAAGCAATTCCAGGACGCCTTGCACGTTTACGAGGTGCAGCGGGGAACGATGGATCTTCAATACCTGAATCAGTGGTCGGCCCAGCTCGGGGTCGAGCCACTGTGGAATCGGCTGCAACGCGAGGCCCAGACGATTGATACCTCTCGCGGCGAGTAGTGAGACATTCATGGCGGGCACCCGAGCCACCGCTTTTCTTCGTGGCAAAACGCCTCACCGTCGACTGCGAGAACTATAGCCTCTTGCGGCCGATTCGCCACGTCGGAATAATAGTTTCCAGTTTGCTGATTACGTGTTTTGCGGTAAGCTGTGGCAGTTCTTCGGCCAGACTGGCCCGCTTGATTGCTGGCTGGTAGGCTGTTTCGTCAGGGAAAAAGTTAGGCGCTGTCGCCAAGAGGCTAAGGCAGCGGATTGCAAATCCGCCATCGTGGGTTCGACTCCCACCAGCGCCTCTTACGCCGTAAGAGCGGGAAACTCTGAAATATGGACTGTCGGAGAGCCTCCTGGTATCCTCAGCCATTGAGGGCAAGAGATAAGGCTGGCATCCCCCGTTGAGCACGCTCGCATGTTCATGTCATTGAAGCTGGGCCGAGACAGCGGCTATCCCGGCACGCTGTTCGTCAACCTGGACGACATTTCCACCGTCCACGTGTCGGAAGACGGCAGCTCGATCAGAGTGGGGCTGCGCGGAAGCGACAAGCAGTGGACCTTGACCGGGGAGAACGTCTTGAAGGTGCTGCATGCGATCGAGCAGCACCTTCACCCCGGCAACCAGTAGTACGGAATCGTGAGATTGTCTGCGGTCAGTTTGCCGCCCCGACTAATCGGCCGCGACCGTCAAAGCCTCGTCTTTGATCGGTTCACGCGGGTGCGGAGGCTGTGAGGGATGGCTGCCGCCGAACGCGTCGGAGACGGCCTGCAGGACGACGTAAAACACCGGCGTCAAAAAAATTCCGCAGAGCGTCACACCGAGCATGCCGCTGAATACGGCCGTGCCGAGTTGTTGCCGCATCTCGTGGCCGGCCCCTTTGGCGATCACCAGCGGCACCACGCCCAGAATGAAGGCGAAGGAGGTCATCAAGATCGGCCGCAGCCGAAGTTTGGCCGCGTTGATGGCGGCATCGCGACGATTCGCGCCATGATGCTCGCGCTGCTGCTTGGCAAACTCGACGATCAACACCGCGTTTTTGGCCGCCAGCCCGATCAAGACGACAAAGCCGATCTGGGCGAAGATGTTGTTGTCCATGCCCCGCAGATTGATGCCGATCAGGGCAAACAGCACGCTCAAGGGCACGATCAAGATGATTGCCAACGGCAATGTCCAGCTTTCATACTCGGCCGCGTGCGTCAAGAAAACGAACAGCACGCAGAGCGGAAAAATGTAGATGGCCGTGTTGCCGGCCAGAATCTGCTGGAAGGTCAGATCGGTCCATTGATAGGCCATGCTCGCGGGCAGGTCCTTCTTGGCGATTTCGTCGGCCATATCGATCACCTGGCCGGAACTGACCTCCGAGGTGGCCACCAGATTGATCTCGGCGGCCGGAAACATGTTGTAGCGATTGTAGACGGCCGGCCCGCCGATCTCTTTGACCGTGATCATCGTGCCCAAGGGCACCATGTCGCCCTTGAAATTGCGCACTTTGAGCTTCGCAATATCTTCCGGCCGGCGGCGGAACTGCGTGTCGGCCTGCGCGTAGACCTGCCAGTTGCGGCCCAGGAAGGTAATGTCGTTGATGTAGGCCGAGCCGAGATAAATTTGCAGTGTGTCGAAGACGTCGTTCAAGGCCACGTTCATGTTCTTGACCTTCGTGCGGTCGACGTCGACATACAACTGAGGGGTGTTGGCCCGAAAGCTGGTCATGGCGGCAACGACGCCCGGCTGACCGCGGGCCGTGTCGATCATGTTCAGCGTGGCGCCTTCCAAGTTGGCCAGGCCCGTGCTGCCGCGGTCTTGCACTTCAAGCTTGTAGCCGCCGGTCGTGCCCAGCCCCTGAATCGGCGGCGCGTTGAACACGCCCACCAA
The DNA here is from genome assembly GCA_035533075.1 of Pirellulales bacterium. Classification (NCBI taxonomy): domain Bacteria; kingdom Pseudomonadati; phylum Planctomycetota; class Planctomycetia; order Pirellulales; species Pirellulales bacterium. The sequence goes on from DATLUO010000045.1 coordinate 45,312, forward strand.
CGCCTCCTGAATGCCTCGTGTCTCGCGCTGCAAGCTGGCGATGATCGCATCGGCGCCTTGAGCCGGATCGTTCTCGCGGTCGTGAAAGGGCGCCAGCACCAGAATCACCGAGGCCACGTTGGCCAGGTTGATGCCGTTGACCATCGAGTAACCCGGCAGCCCGACCGTGTGGGCGACTCCCGGCGTCTTCAAGGCGATCTTCGTCAACGTGTCGCACACGGCCGACGTGCGCTCCAGCGAAGCCGAGTCGGGCAACTGGGCGTTGAGGAACAAGTATCCCTGGTCTTGTTGCGGAATGAAACCAATCGGCGTCCGCTGCAAGTCGAGCCACGTCAGGCCGATCAAGCCCGCATACACGGCCAGCGAGACGACCGCGCCGCGAATGCACCACGTCACCAGGTGGCCGTAAACGTCGGTGGTCCAATTAAACACCCGGTTGAAACCGCGGAAAAACCAGCCCAGCGTCGAATCGAGCAGCCAGGTGAGCGGGTCGCGCTTGGCGGTTTTCGGTTTGAGCAGGATCGCGGTCAAGGCCGGGCTGAGCGTAAGCGAGTTGAAGGCCGAGATCAACGTCGAAACGGCGATGGTCAAGGCGAACTGCCGATAAAACTGGCCCGAGATTCCCGAAATGAATGCCACCGGGATGAACACCGCGCTTAAGCCAAAGGCCACGGCAATAACGGCGACCGTCACCTCCTCCATCGACTTATAAGAAGCTTCACGCGGCGACAGACCGTGCTCGATCCACCGCTCGACGTTTTCGACCACCACGATCGCGTCGTCGACCACCACGCCGATGGCCAGCACCAGCCCGAACATCGAGAGATTATTGAGCGAAAAGCCGAGCAAATGCATCACGGCGAAGGTGCCCACAAGCGAAACCGGCACGGCCAAGAGCGGAATGATCGTGGCCCGCCAGCTTTGCAAGAACACCAGCACCACGATGAACACCAGCACGAACGCCTCGAGCAGTGTATGCACCACGCTTTCCAGGCTTTTGCGCACGAAGTCGGTCGTGTCGTAGTAGATGCCGTACTCGATTCCCTCCGGAAAACGTTGCTTGAGCAGCTTCATTTCGGCATACACGCGGTTCGCGATGTCGATGCTGTTGGCCCCGGGCAACTGGTAGACCAAGAGCGAAGTGGCGGGTTTGCCGTCGAGATTCGAATCGACGTCGTAGTTCTGGGCGCCCAACTCTGCCCGTCCGACGTCGCGCAGCCGCACGACTGTGCCATCGGCATTTGTCTTGACGATGATCTCTTCGAACTGCTCCTGCGAAATCAGCCGGCCCAGCGTGTTGACCGCGTATTGAAAATCGGTGCCGGCGGCGACGGGCGGAGCACCGATGCGGCCGGCGGCCACCTGCACGTTCTGCTCGCGAATCGCCCGCACCACGTCGCTGGCGTCCATATTGCGCGTGGCCAGCTTTGTCGGATCGAGCCAAAGCCGCATGCTGTAATCGCGGGCGCCGCTGATCTTGACGTCGCCCACCCCTTTCAAACGGGCGATCGAGTCTTTGATCTGCACGGTCATGTAATTGCTCAGATAGAGCTGGTCGTAGCGGCCCTCCGGCGAGAACAGGTTCACCACCAGCAAGATCGCCGGCGATTTCTTTTTGGTGGTCACGCCCTGGGCCTTCACGGCTTCGGGCAATCTCGGCTCGGCGATCGCCACGCGGTTTTGCACCAGCACCTGGGCGATATCGACGTTGGTGCCCAGCTCGAACGTGATGTCGAGCGTCATGTTGCCGTCGTTGGTGCATTGCGACGACATATAGAGCATGCGTTCGACGCCGTTGACCTGCTGCTCGATCTGCGCGGCCACGGTATCGGCCACCACCTGGGCATTCGCGCCCGGATAGCTGGCCGTGACCTGCACCACCGGCGGCACGACCTCGGGATAGAGCGACGTCGGCAAGAGAGCCACGACGGCGATCGTGCCGGCGATCACCGTGACAATCGCCAGCACCGCCGCGAAGATCGGCCGATCGATAAAAAAGCGTGAAAACAAGGAAGGGTCTTTGGTTTTAGGTCTTTGGTTTTTCGGTTCTGATCGGTTTCCCTACAGATTCTTGGTAGGATCCGCGTCCGAGGCAGCCGATTGCGTCTCCTCACCTGCCTCCACTTCCACCGGCAGCGGCATTGCCGTTTTCTCCGCCTGCACCGTGCTGCCCGGACGGGCGCGTTGCAGGCCGTTGACAATCACCCACTCGCCGGGCTTCAGCCCCTTTTCGATCGCCCGCAGACCATCGACGAGCGGCCCCGTCGCCACCTCGCGGTATTCAACTTTGTTTTCCGGCCCGACGACGAGCAGATACTTTCGGCCCTGGTCCATGCCTACCGCCCGATCGCTCACCAACAGCGCCGGCCGCTTCTCAGGCGACCGAACGCGCACGTTGACGAACATGCCGGGCGTAAGGACGCCGTCGGCGTTGGGAAACTCCGCCCGCACACGAATGGTGCCCGTGGCCGGATCGACCTTGTTGTCGATGAAGTCGATGCGTCCGCGATGCGGAAACCCGGTTTCGTTGGCCAATTGCATCTCGACCACCGGCGGCGTGCGGTTTGGGTCGCGCGCCCTGGCCCCCACGCGCAACATGGTCGGCTCATCGACGTCGAACGCGGCGTAGATTGGATCGACGGGCACAATGGTCGTCAGCAGCGTGGCGTTGCCGGCGGTGCCGTTGACGAGGTTCCCCTTGGTGATGATCGCCCGGCTCACGCGCCCGCCGACGGCCGCCGTGACGGTGGAATATTCGCGATCGAGCTTGGCAGTGGCCAGATTGGCGGCGGCCTGCTTCACCGACGCCGCCGCTTCGGCCTCGTCGGCGATGACCCGGTCGTACTCCTCCTGCGTGATGGTCTTGTTCTTAATCAGCTTTTCGGCACGGGCCAGATCGGCGGCGGCCCGTTTAGCCCGGGCCTTGGCCGAGGCCAGGGCCGCCTCGTCGCGGGCGACGGCCGCGTCGAACGGCCGCGGATCGATCTGGAGCAGCAGGTCGCCTTCCTTGACGATCGCTCCGTCGGTGAAAGCCACCTTGTCGATGAAGCCGCTCACCCGCGCTCGCACTTCGACCGCCTTGATCGCCTCGGTATGACCGATGAAGTAGTGGTCGTCGCTGATCTCGCGGTCGATCGGCTGGCTGATGGTGACGGTGGGCGGCGGAGTCGGCTCAAGTTCGACGTGCTTGCGTTCGCAACCGACCGCTGCCTGCAGCGCTAGAACGGCGCAAATGATTGGCAAACGATCGGCAAACGATTGCATCGCTGACTCCAAGTAATGACCACCCGCGTCGAGTGTCTTCGTTCGCGCTTCAGTATAAGGCGGCCCGCGTGACGTGCAATCGGCTATCGAACGAGTATCTCTCTTCGTATAATGACTCCCGTTTGGCCGATTTCAGATTTGATTCGCTCGTCGACCCAGGCTGGCACGGAACCACCAAACATCCACCACTCAAAGGAATGTGACTTATGTCCACCACCACCGAACGGCGACGGAAATCCGATGAAAGCGACAAGGCTGCGACGCGCGGCGCCCTTTCGACCGAGGAGTTGCGAAAGATCGACGCCTACTGGCGGGCAGCCAACTATCTCTCGGTCGGCCAGATCTACCTGCTCGACAACCCGCTCTTGAAAGAGCCGCTCAAGCGAGAGCACATCAAGCCGCGGCTGCTCGGGCATTGGGGCACGACGCCGGGGCTGAACATGCTCTATGTGCATCTCAATCGCGTGATCAAACGCGACGACCTGAACATGATCTACGTCATCGGCCCCGGGCATGGCGGCCCGGCGCTGGTAGCCAACGCCTACCTGGAGAGCACCTACAGCGAGGTTTATCCAAACATCGGGCAGGACGCCGCGGGAATGAAGCGGCTGTTCAAGCAGTTCAGCTTCCCCGGCGGAATTCCCAGCCATGTGGCCCCCGAAACGCCGGGCAGCATCCACGAAGGCGGCGAGCTGGGCTACGCGCTCAGCCACGCCTACGGCGCCGCCTTCGACAACCCCGACCTGATCGTGGCCTGCGTCGTGGGCGACGGCGAAGCCGAAACCGGCCCCCTGGCCACCGGCTGGCACGGCAACAAGTTCATCAACCCGGCCCGCGACGGTTGCGTGCTGCCGATTCTGCACCTCAACGGCTACAAGATCGCCAATCCCTGCTTTCTGGCCCGCATTCCGCACGACGAGCTGGAAAAGTTCTTCGAGGGCATGGGCTACAAGCCGTACTTCGTCGAGGGCGACGAGCCGCTCGAGGTCCATCAGCGTCTGGCCGAAGTGCTCGACGAAGTGGTGGCCGAGATCAAGCATATCTGGACCGACGCTCGGGCCAACGGCGACGTGACCCGCCCGGCCTGGCCGATGATCGTCTTCCGCACGCCCAAGGGTTGGACCTGCCCGAAGGAGATCGACGGCAAAAAGTGCGAAGGCTACTGGCGCAGCCACCAGGTGCCGATGGGCGACATGGACAAGCCCGAGCACATTCGCATTCTCGAAGGCTGGATGAAAAAGTATCGGCCGCAAGAGCTGTTCGACGAGAACGGCCGGTTCCAGGCCGAGCTGGCCGAGTTGGCCCCGCAAGGCGAGCGGCGGATGAGCGACAATCCGCACGCCAACGGCGGCCTGCTGTTGCGCGATCTGAAGTTGCCCGACTTCCGCGACTATGCGGTCGAGGTATCCAGCCCCGGCGCCAGCATGGCCGAATCGACCCGCATGATGGGCAAGTTCCTGCGCGACGTGATGAAGCTCAATCTCGACAGCCAGAACTTCCGCCTGTTCAGCCCCGACGAGAACAACTCGAACCGCTGGCAGGACGTGCTCGAAGTCACGAACCGCTGCTACATGGCCGAAATCTATCCCGATGACGACCATCTCAGCCCCGACGGCCGTGTGATGGAAGTGCTCAGCGAGCACCAGTGCCAGGGCTGGCTGGAAGGTTATCTGCTCACGGGCCGTCATGGATTCTTTTCCTGCTACGAGGCGTTCATCCACATCATCGACTCGATGTTCAACCAGCACGCCAAATGGTTGAAGGTTTGCCAGCACATCCCCTGGCGGCGGCCGATCGCCTCGTTCAACTACCTGCTCAGCTCGCACGTCTGGCGGCAAGACCACAACGGTTTCAGCCACCAGGATCCGGGCTTTATCGACCACGTGGTCAACAAGAAGGCCGAGGTCATCCGCGTGTTCTTGCCGCCCGACGCCAACTGCCTGCTCTCGGTGACCGACCACTGTTTGCGGAGCCGCGACTATATCAATGTCGTGGTGGCGGGCAAGCAACCCGCGCCGCAGTGGCTCACGATGGAGCAGGCCATCAAGCATTGCACGCAAGGCATCAGCATTTGGGAGTGGGCCAGCAACGACAAAGGCAGCGAGCCCGATGTGGTCATGGCCTGCTGCGGCGACGTGCCCACGCTGGAGACGTTGGCCGCGGTTGAAATGCTGCGCACACACTTGCCCGAGTTGAAAGTGCGCGTGGTCAATGTCGTGAACCTGATGAAGCTGCAACCGGCGACGGAACATCCCAACGGGCTTTCCGATCTTGACTTCGACTCCCTGTTTACCAAAGACAAGCCGATCGTCTTTGCTTTCCACGGCTATCCGTGGTTGATTCACCGGCTCACGTATCGGCGCACGAACCACAAAAACTTGCACGTCCGGGGCTATAAGGAAGAAGGGACGACGACCACGCCGTTCGACATGGTGGTGCTGAACGAACTCGATCGGTTTCATCTGGTGAACGACGTGATCGACCGGCTGCCGCAGCTTGGCGCCAAGGCGGCCTACTTCAAGCAGGCGATCAACGAAAAGTTGATCGAGCACAAGCAGTACATCGACCGCTACGGCGACGACATGCCGGCGATCAGCGGCTGGCAGTGGGGACGCACCGGTGCCGGACCGGCGACGACCTCGAAGACCTCGACGGCGGCGGACAATACTTAGCCGTTCCACCCATGAAACAAAGGTCCTTACATGGCCAAAATCGCACGTTCCGTCGAATCGAAACGCATTGAAAAGACCGCAGCCAAGCCGTCAGGCCCGCTCGATCACGACTTCTACAACCGGCACTTGGTGTTGGACCAGCCCCTCGCTGCCGACACCAACCGGAAGCGCCGGTTTTCATGTCGCGATTTTGGCACCCGGCCGCGTAGCGGCCACAGAGTTTAGCCATGGGCGCGAGCCCACGGAAAACTTTGTAAATCCCTCCGCGGAGCCGCGTAGCGGCGGCAGAAGTCGCGCGTGAACCTCTGTCGCCGCTACGCGGCTTTGTTGGCACTCGCCGAATGTTACCGTGGGTTTGCACCCACGGCTAAATCCCAGCGCCGCTACGCGGCCGACGAGTCGCAGCGGCGGGCGCTCTCGACCTTGTTTTCGGGCGTGTTGGAGTTCAACAACCTTTTTGCCTCCTACAAAGGCGAGGGGACGGGCGCGGTGCGGCACATGTTTTCGCACCACATTCTCAAGCCCGAACGGATGCCGATCGAGGCCAACCTCTGGGGCACTCTCAAAAGTTCTGGCTCGTTCTCGAACCTTTTCCGCAGCCGCCTGCTGCGAGCCATCGACTATCGCCGCGACCCCACGGAGCTGACCCTCGACGGGGCCAGCCGCCGCGTCTGCTCGCCGCCGTTCTCCGAAACCATCGAACCAGCGTGGCCCCAGTCCCTCTCCCTCCGGGAGAGGTGAGGTGAGGGAGGTGAAGGAATAAACGGCCGCCTGATCGACCGCGGCATCTATCTCTCTTGCGGCACCTCCAGCGGCACGGGCCTGGCCGACGGCAGCATCGACCTGGTCGTCACCGACCCGCCCTTCTTCGACAACGTCCACTACTCGGAGCTGGCCGATTTCTTTTATGCCTGGCAGCAACTCGACTGCGACCGATGAACTAAATCGCCTCCTTGGCCCCGCTTGTATACCCAAGATGCCGAGACCGACGGATGACTACTAGTCTTCGCCGATGCTGACCGCGTGGGCGTACCGCGTGGGAACCGCTGAAAAGCGGGCCACTCGCTCCAGCGACTGCTTCAGCCGGTTGCAGGCCTCGCAGGCGGGCGGCTTTTCGGCGAACCAGAACACGCCGGAGGTCACCGGTTTCAGGCAGGTGACGGCTGTTTTGCCGCCGTTGGCGCTTCTTGAGTCGGCCAACCGTAACTGCTGGGCTTCCGTCGCCACGGCGTCGATCAGGTCGTAACGGTCCTTGGACGACTTGGCCGCCAGGTATTGTTGCTGGGCTTCGGCCATCTCCAGCGCGGCCCGCTCAGCCACTGCGTCGCCGGCCACGTGCAACGCCAGAAACGCTTTCGCCGCGCCGATCTCCTCGCTCGATTTGAAGAAATAACGCTTCACGGTTCCTCGGGCCTGGCAAGAGAGCAGCAGCCAATCGCCGCGCCAATCGCTCGGCACCACGAAGCGGAACGAGAACGGCTTGATGCCCTCGAACGTGCCGGCGGCCGTCCGGCGCAGCTTGAAGAACAAACCGTGCTCGTTGCCCAGCGTGCCGCTGGCCACCACGACCTTGCCGGGCGGAATCTTCTTGGTCGTCTCTTTCAGTTCGTTGCGGTGTGTGGCGTTGGCGTTGCCGGCCGGAAACGCCGACGTGAACGTCGCGCCCTGCCCGTTCGCGTTGCCGCTGGCCACCGAAAGCGAGGTGCCGATGGTAGCGCCGAGCGAGCGGATGGTTTCGCTCGTCTTGACGACTTCGATGGGATCGGCGGCCTCGGCTTCGACTTGTGTGCGGGGCAGAAAGTCGATGACCCGCAACCGCCCGCCGGGGCTGGTGATCTCGAACTGCAATTGCTCGACGTCCTTTTCGTCGCCTTTTTCCATGCGCACGGAAACGCGCAGATTGGCTTCGACGACTTTCTCGTCGGGGTGCAGCATGGCAAACGCCTGCGGCGTGACATCGTGGCACTCCACCGCGTAACCGAGGTCGAAGCCGACCTTTGGTTGGTTTGCGAGGGTTGAGGAAGCGAGAGGAAAAACGAGCATCAGCAACGACGCGAGAATGTGTGCCGACGACGACTGGCGTGCGAGTGAGCAAAGGTTTCTCATCGACGGCCTCTTCTTTCTGCAATGGAAAAGTGACCTCTGACGGATTTGCAAACCACGTGCCGGGCGTGCGGAGTCGCGAGCAACGATCGCTTTCCGCTATACATGAACACCGCCCGGCTTGACAATTCTTACGCAACTGCGGCAAGTCGCGTTCGTTTTTTTGAAATTTATGCAAAGAGGTGGCCTCCGTGCCCCGCACAGATTCGCCAGTTTAGCAGCGGGACACGCGACGAGGGATGAGGGATGAGCAGAGCGAGAAACAAAGGCCGCGGAGGCGGGATGATGAGTAAGGGCGTCTCGCCCTGTCGCAGCTTCGCGACAGCGCGCTGGGCCGCTACGCACAGCCATACCACAACGCACGGTCGGGAAAGTCATGCCTCATTCGTCATTCGTCATTACTCATCCTTCCCTGCCCACGCCTCTTGCCAAGACCTTACGGTCAGCGGATCGCTGGGATCGCATTTCAGCAGTTGCTCGAGCACGCGTCGGGCAAGCTTGCGTTTGCCGAGCTCGTGCAGGCAGAGGGCAAGCCCCTTGGCCGATTCGAGAAAGGGCTGATTGGCCGCGAAGCGGTAAGGGAGCCGACCGGCAAGGCCGCCCGGCGGAAAGGCCGAGAGCACGATCTCGAATGCGTAGCCGAAATGGCCGCGGGCCAGCCGAAAGTCGCGTTCGGCCAGGGCCAGTTCTCCCAGCATGCGATGCGCGGCCACAAAGTCGCCGCAGCCGTTCAAGAGCCAACGCAGCTCGTCGACGGCGATGTCGCTTTCACCCGCGTCGAGCATGAGCTGTACTTCTTCCAGGTCTTCAGTACGTTCCAATGCACAGCGAGGATGCACCAGCTCCCAGTCGTTTTCGCCCGGCTTCCGCCGCACGCGCAGCGTGGTCGGGCGACGTCGGAAACCGATCTCCTCGTCTTCGCCGCCTCGTTTCGGCTTACCCTGCTTTTCTTTCCGCTCGCGCATCTTGCCGATTATAGCGTAGGCCCCTCGCCCGCGCGCCCAAAGGAGGCTACATTGGCAGCGTTTGGCGGAACGAGATCGCCGTAAGCTCGCTTGCCCCACCTTACACTTAACGCCCCCTATGTGCGGAAAATGAAAACTCGTTGCCAGTGGCCTACCGCAGCCTGGAAGCGGCAGTTCCGCCGCAAGCTCCTCGGCTGGTACGCGCTCCACGCCCGTGATCTTGAGTGGCGGCAGACGAGCGATCCTTATCGCGTCTGGGTCAGCGAGATCATGTTGCAGCAGACGCAAGTGGCGACCGTGGCTGGCTACTTCTCGCGGTTCCTGGCCGAATTCCCCACCATCGACGCTTTGGCAGCCGCGGACGAGCACCGGGTGTTGCGGCTCTGGGAGGGCCTGGGGTATTACCGCCGCGCACGCCAGCTTCATCGTGCGGCGGGCATCATCGTCGGCGAGCACGGCGGCCGCTTTCCCGCCGATCCCCACGCCGTGCGCGGCTTGCCCGGCATCGGGCGTTACACGGCGGGCGCCATCCTCTCTATTGCCTTTGATGCCCGGCAGCCGATTCTCGAAGCCAATACGATCCGCCTGCTCAGCCGGTTGCTCGCTTATCGCGGCGATCCCCGGAAGAAAGAAGGAGAGTCGCTGCTGTGGAAGTTCGCGGAAGAGCTTCTGCCGCGGCGCGGGTCGGGGACGTTCAACCAGGCCCTGATGGAGCTGGGCAGCCTGGTTTGCACGCCGCGGAATCCGGCCTGCGGCGAGTGCCCGGTCAAGCGACTTTGCCCGACTGAGGCTCGGTCGCTGCAAGGCGTCATCCCTGTAGCCAAAGCGAAACCGCGGTTCGAGGCGGTCCGCGAGGCACTGGTCGTGGTCCGGCGTGGCAGTCAGGTGTTGTTGCGTCAGCGGCAGGCGGACGAACGCTGGGCCGGCCTGTGGGATTTCCCGCGCTTTACCATCGACGCTGTCAACGGCGACCTTGCCGCGGATCTTGCCGCTAAATTGACTGCCACGACCGGCATCGTCGCCGAGCTGGGCGAGCGGCTCACCACGATCAAGCACGGCGTGACGCGGTTCCGAATCACGCTCGACTGCTACCTGGCCGATTGTGCCGCCAAACCGCGCCGGCTGGGCAACCGTTGCCGCTGGGTCCATTCTGACGAGCTCGCCCGATATCCGCTCAGCACTACGGGACGGAAGGCCGCCGATTTGCTCAACCTCAGAGAAACCATGTCAAGCTAGGGCAGGGCCGGGTCCCTCATCTCTCTCTCATCTTTCAATGCGAACGCCATGAGTTGTTCGCGTGCCCGAACATACAACCGGCTTCCGACCAGTGCCGGCGAGCTCCACGCCTCGCGATCGCTCAGGCGTATGATGCTCAGCGGGGGTGGCGGCCTGGGCGTTGCGGAAAGAATCGACAGCCTTCCGCGTTCATCGAGCGCCAGCAACCGTGGTCCGACGAATAGCGGCGTGCAATAGTAGGCCGCGCGCTCATTGCCCCAGAGGGCAGTGCCACCCACGAGCCAGGCCATCTTGCCGTCGGCGAGCCGCACGCAGCCGAACTCGCCACCGTCGTTCATGCCATACACGTGACCACCGGCGACGACCGCGGACGAAAGATAACTGCTCAAATCGCGGTTCTCCCAGGCCACGGCCATCGCGCAGCGATCGCCGCGCGGGGTGATCTTCAGCGCCGTCAGTGGCCGGCCATCGCCGTTCACGACCACGTAGGGATCGGCGACCGCGGGAGTGCTGATGCTTTCGTTGTATTGAATCTGAAACGGACTGCTCCAAAGCTTTCGGCCGGTCGCAAGTTCCAGCCCAACGACTTCGGGGCCGGTCATGACAACCACTTGTTCTCTCCCGGCCAGGCGGGCAGCCACGGGCGATGAATACGACACCTCGTCGTCGAGCGCGCGCCAGGCTTCTTTTCCGGTCTTGGCGTCGAAGGCCATGATCGTGCCCGACTTGCTGCCGCCCACCGACGAAATCACGAGACCCTCGGTCACCAATAGCGAGCCGGTGTAGCCGAACAGAGGCACCGGCGCGCCTTGCCCCTCCCCGACCGGCACGATCACCGACTCCGTGCCGTACACATAGGCACGGCCTCGCGGCAGCGGCTGCCGGGCGCCGAAGCGGGCAGGAAAGTTGACTTCCCAAAGCCGCTGGCCGTTGTCGGCCCGCAAACATTGCAATCGGCCGGCGATGCCCAGGCTGTAGACCTTGCCGGCGGCAACCGCCGGCGTGCTCTTCGGCCCGTTGCCGTGCCGGGCACCCACGGGGTGCGGATCGAAATCGATCGGATCGCTATGCATCCAGAGTTGCTCGCCGGTTTTCGCGTCGAAGGCGAGCACGCGTTCGCTGCCGTCCTGCCGGTCGGTGACAAAAACGCGGTCATCGGCCACTACCGGCGACGACCATCCGCTGCCCAGCGAGGCCGTCCAAAGCGGCTTCAACTCGGCCGGCCACTTGTCGGGCAATTTCGCACCGGTGGCAATGCCTTGGCCCGTCGATCCGCGCCAGCGTGGCCAGGCAGGTGCGGGTTGTGCCGCGGCATCGAAGCACAGCAGCAGAGGCAAGGCAGAAGCGATCAAAGCGAAACGAGCTTTCATGGCTCAATTCGACACGACTGGCGGGCGTTTTTCAATGCGAGTGGGATGCCATTGACACCGTGCCCCTCTCTTCGGAAAATCGGCAATCTGTATGCTTTAGGCAACCTGATCAACTTCCCAGTTTGCGGCGACTCCCATTGTGCTTCCCAAAGCGTGCCTCACCATACTGGTCGCCGGCGCGATACTGCTGCCGATTGCCATTACGCTGGTCGCGGCCACGGCGTTCTTGTTTAATGGCCTGCAAGACCTGGGCATGGCCAGGGTTTTGAACGGCGTCGCGATCGGTCTGGGATTATTGTGGACCTTGGATCTCGCCGCGCTCACCGTCGTGCTGGGAATCGACGCACTGATGCGTGCCGGCGGCGAGCGGGATGTCGACGAAGAGTGACTGCTATGGCATCGGGCACAAGCTTGCATAGAATAACAAGGGCCGCTTCTTCTCCGCGACGCTCTTCGGGGCCAGGACAAAACCGATGACTGCCAAAACCGATCCGTCAACTCACCCACTGCCCGAACAAGTCGCGGAGGAGCGGATCGAAATCGATTTGAAAGACCCGGTGTTTGCGGCGTTCCTGGCATGGCTTCTGCCAGGGCTGGGCCATTGGTACCAGGGAAGAACGCACAAAGCCGTGCTGTTTTTCGTCTGCATCCTGGGAACGTTCATCTACGGTCTCTACCTGGGCGAGGGGCGGGTGGTGTATGCCTCGTGGCGCGACAACGACCGCCGCCTGCCGTATCTCTGCCAAGTCGGCGTCGGGCTGCCGGCGCTGCCGGCGCTGATCCAGGCCAAGCGGCAAACGCCGATCCAGGTGCCGCTGTTCAATGACCGGAATTTCATGGCGCCGCCCAGCGTGTCGGACGCGCACAGCGGACAAGACGAGCTCGACCGCTTGCACAAGCGTCTCAACCACTACTGGGAACTGGGCACGGTCTTTACGATGATTGCCGGGCTGCTCAATATCTTGGCGATTTACGACGCCTGGGGAGGCCCCGCGTATGCCACGCCGGCAAAGAGGGAAGACGACGCATCCGACGGCGATTTCGAGAAGGAGGCGAAGTCATGATTTCGCTGGCTCCTTTGCTCTTGGCGACGCGGATTCACGACCTGTGGTTCGCTCTGCCGTTGATCGTGGTGGTGAGTCTGGTTTATTCCGCCACGCGGCACGAGCTGCCGCGGCCGATCGCGGTCGGCGCCGTTCGCATGGCGGCCTGGATCAGCGGCTTCATGCTGATCGGCTTCGCCATCCTGTTTACCGTCTCCTCGCTGCTCTAGGGCGGGCACGTGGTCCTGACGGATGCTTCGAGAGGTGGCTGGGGCAGAGCTTGGCCAAGCTGGGGCTGGCACTTCGTTCATCTCAGCGGCCAAGCGAGGCCCCGGTTGGACGCACCGGGGCATCGCTTGGCCGCCACGCGATCGAGGGGTGCCAGCCGCTCTCTGGCCACGCTCTGCCCCAGCCACCACCTTACGGACGCGCTCAAAGCCGCTATCCTAGATGCTCATGGAACCACTTCCTGACATAACGGCCCTCAGCAGCGAGCCCTGTCCACCCAGCTTCGAGCAGGCGCTGGAACAATTGGAGCACATCGTCCACCAACTCGAAGAGGGCGAAATCGGCCTGGCCGAAGCGCTCGACCACTATGAAAAAGGCATCGGGCTATTGAAGCAATGCTACGGCTTGCTGGAGCGCGCCGAACGGCGGATCGAGCTGCTCAGTGGCGTGGATGCCGCGGGAAGCCCCATTACGGAGCCGTTCAGCGACGACGGCGCCGTCTCGTTGGACGAAAAGTCGCAGAGCCGTGGCCGCCGCCGTACCAGGCCCGAGGGCCAAGCCCCCGTGCGCGAACGCGCCGAAACCGCGGAATTGCCCCAAGTTCGCGTAGACGAGCCAGGCAGCCTGTTTTAGAATCCTCCGTTGTTTTTCAATTTCGGGCGAGGCTTTGGGCTATGGCAACGACTCTCCTGCGTTCGTTCGAGCAAGCGGCCAGTGAATTGCGCCCTCAGATCGAGGAAGCACTCGACCGCTATACCCATTTTGCGTCCGGCTGTCCGGCCCAGCTCGCCGAGTCGGTCCGTTATAGTTTACTGGCCCCCGGCAAGCGATTGCGGCCGCTCATGGTGTTAATGGCGGCCGAAGCCTGCGGTGGAAGCATTAGCAACGCGATGCCCACCGCCTGTGCCGTTGAAATGATCCACTGCTATTCCCTAATCCACGATGATTTGCCGGCCATGGACGACGACGACCTGCGTCGCGGCCGGCCGACGAACCACAAGGTGTTTGGTGAAGCGATGGCCATCCTGGCCGGCGATTCGCTGCTGACGCGGGCCTTTGAGATTGTCGCCCGCGACGTGCAACCGCCGCAGGTCGCGGCGGCTTGCTGCGCCGCCTTGGGCGAGGCCTCGGGGGCATCGGCCCTGGTGGGTGGTCAGGCTGACGACATTATCGGGGAGAAGGGGCACGCGCAGGCCAGTTCGCAGCAGCCGGCTTCGCCCGAAAAGCTTTTGTCGGCGTTAGAATCGATTCACGATCGCAAGACGGGGGCCATTTTTCTGGCTGCGTTGCGTCTTGGGGGCTTGACGGCGGCCGCCAGGCCGAGGCAAATAGACTTGTTGATCGAATATGGTCGTCGCCTGGGGCTGGCCTTTCAGATCGCGGATGATCTGCTTGACGTCCAGGGAAATGAAGAAGCGGCGGGCAAAAGAGTTGGCAAGGATGCAGACCGAGGCAAGTTGACGTTTCCTGGATTATTAGGAATTGACGAAAGCGCGCGGCGTGCTAGACGTTTGGTCGCCGAAGCGTGCGAGATGCTCGCACCGCTGGGGCCGCCGGCCGGACCGCTGGCCTCGCTGGCACACTACGTCGTGGAGCGAGATCGATGATGGACCAATGGCTCTCAAAAATCGAGTCGCCGCGCGACTTGCAGCCGCTGTCGGTGGCCGAATTGGAACAGCTTGCCGGCGAAATGCGCGAGGCCATGTGCAATCTCGTGACCAACCGCACCGCCCACTTCGCCTCGAACCTGGGCGTGATCGAGCTTTGCCTGGCACTGCACAAGACGTTCGATTTCAGCCGCGACCGCCTGATCTGGGATACGGGGCACCAAATCTACCCGCACAAGCTCATCACCGGCCGCTATCACGAGTTCGGCACCATCCGCACCAAAGGCGGCCTGATGGGCTACCCCAATCCTCAAGAAAGCGATTATGACCTGTTCATGACCGGCCACGCCGGCGCCAGCGTGTCGACTATCCTGGGACTGAAAAGCGGCGACGACCTGATACCGGGTGAGGCCGATCGGCACGCCGTGGCGGTGATCGGCGACGGTGCCTTGCCTTCGGGCATGGTGTTCGAGGCGCTCAATAACGCCGGCGGCATGAGGAAAAAAATCACCGTCATCCTCAACGACAACAAGATGTCGATCTGCCCGCGGGTCGGCGGGGTGGCGCAGTATCTCGACCGGCTGCGGATGAACCCGCTCTACACCGGACTCAAACAAGAAGTGGTCAAGGCGCTGAACAAGGTGCCGCTGCTGGGCGATCCGGTCGAGCGATTGCTGTGGCAGGCCAAGGAGTCGATCAAGGCCGGCCTGCACGGCGGCATGTTGTTCGAAGAGCTGGGCCTGCGCTACGTCGGGCCGGTCGACGGCCACAACATCGGCCAACTCTGCAAGTATCTGCGGATGTTGAAAGAGGTCGAGGGTCCGGTGCTGTTGCACGTGGTGACGGAGAAGGGACACGGCTTTCAGCCCGCCGCCGAAGATCCCGTGTTTTTCCACACGCCGGTTCCGTTTCAGCGCGATCAGAACGGCTCGGTGTCGTTCAAGAAAAGCTCCTCGCGTTCGTACACCCACGTGGCCAGCGAGGCCATTTACGACCAGCTTTCGCAGAACCCGCGCGTCACCGTGCTGACGGCCGCCATGTGCCAGGGGAACAACCTGGAGCGCGTGCGGGAAAGCTTCCCCGACCGCTTTTTCGATACCGGCATCTGCGAATCGCACGCGGTGGCCTTCGCGGCCGGCCAGGCGAAGTCGGGCCTGCGTCCCATCGTCGATATTTACAGCACGTTCCTGCAGCGCAGCTACGATCAGATTTTCCAGGAAGTCGCCCTGCAAAAGCTGCCGGTCACGTTCACGCTCGACCGGGCGGGCCTCACCGGCCCCGACGGTCCGACGCACCACGGCGCCTTCGACATCGCCTACATGCGGGTGTTTCCGAACATGGTGGTGATGTCGCCCGGCGACGAGTACGACCTGCCGCCGATGCTCGACTTCGCGCTCTCGCACGATTCGCCCGTCGCGGTCCGCTATCCCAAGGCGACGTCCGAAAAGCTCGACCGTCCGCTGGCGCCGATCGAATTGGGGCGTGCCGAGGTGATCGAGTGGGGGCACGACGGCATGTTCGTCGCGTTCGGCGCACAGATGGGCGCCTGCGTCAAAGCGGCCGAGATCCTGCGCGGCGAAGGACTCGACGTGGGCGTCGTCAACGCTCGCTTTGCCAAGCCGCTCGACACCGAAACGATTTTTCGGGCCATCGAATCGTGCTCCTTCGTGCTCACCGTCGAAGAGGGCTGCTTGATGGGAGGCTTCGGCAGTGCTGTGGTCGAAGCGGCCACCGACGCGGGTTTATCGACGGCCCACGTGCGGCGGTTGGGCATTCCCGATCGTTTCATCGAGCACGCCGAGCGCGGCGAACTGCTGGCCGACCTGGGCCTCGACGTGCCGGGCCTGGTCAAGGCGGCACGCGAATTGGCCGCCCGCCTTGAGCCACGCGAGACCGTGCGCCGGCAAGTGGTGTAAGCCCACGTGGCGTAAGCGTCCTCCCTTGCGTCGATCCGGCGAGGCAGACCAGCCAGGTCGCTAATGCTACGCCTACTTGACCTGATTGCTCCGGTTCTGCAACATAATTATATGCGGCAGGAATGATGCCTAAGCGGATTTGCATCGACGTCGAAGGCTTTTTTAGATGACACAGAACATGGAATCGCCCGTCCAGGGAATCGAAGCAGCCGTGTCGGCATTTGCCGATCTCAGTAAGGGGCCCGCGTTTGCCGCCGATCCTTCCACCCGCGTCTTTACGACCTTCATCGTGGCGCTTGGAAATCAAGAGATTTCGCTTCGCAAACCAATACCCGTAACGATCTTCCCGGACGGCGACGACTTCACTGCCAGTTTCATGGATGCGAATATCAGCACCGGCGGTGGAAGCCCGCAAGAGGCGCTATATAATCTGCAACACCTTATCGCGGACTTCTTCTTGATGGACGAGGACGAGCCGACGATGGCCCTCAGCGAAAAAATGAGGCACCAGCGGCGCGTTCTGGCGGAGTGCGTATGCCGAACCTCACTAAAGACGATGCCCAACGAATAGCGACGAAACTCGGCAACCCGCCGCTTGACCCAAACAAACAATGCCTTCAACTAGAGGTTCGGCAAAAAGGCCCCCACGACATTGTCAGCATCCGCTACAGGAACGTCCTGGTTGGGCGATTCGGAATTCAGCGCGGGAGCAACCGCAATGCTCGGCACAACTACATTCCCGAGCAGATTCATCTCACGAGACAACAGGGCGCCGAATTCGCAAGCTGCGAGATGTCGATCGACCAATACATAGACATCATCCTGCGCGACGAAGAGATTCAGTCCCGGCTACCCAAAGATAAGGGGTAGAAACATGGTTCGCATTGCCATCCTCGGTGCCACAGGCTACTCGGCGTTGGAGCTCGTCAAGCTCCTGTTGAGACACCCCGAAGCCGAGATCACCACCGTCACCAGCCGGCAGGAGGGAAATCCCCCGCTGGCCAACGTCCATCCCGCGCTCACGGGCCGCACCGAGCTGCGCCTGGAAGACCTGGGGCCAGTGGCCGTCGCCGGCCGGGCGGAATGCGTCTTTAGCTGCCTGCCCCACGGCGTCACCGCCTCGCTCGTGCCGCAACTTCTTGCCACGCACCGCTGCCGAGTCATCGACCTCAGCGCCGACTACCGGCTGCGCAGCGCGGAGCTCTATCACCAGTGGTATGGCGAAAAGCATGCCGATCCCGAACGCCTGGCGACCGCCGTTTATGGATTGCCCGAACTGTTTCGCCAGCAGATCCCCTCGGCCCAGCTCATCGCGAATCCGGGCTGCTATCCGACGTCGGCCATCCTGGCGTTGGCGCCGCTGGTGAAACTGCGGTTGATCGAGACGGACGACATCATCGTCGATTCCAAGAGCGGCGTGTCGGGCGCGGGCCGCACGCCGAAACTCACCACGCTCTTTCCCGAGTGCAACGAAAGCGTGTCGGCCTACAACGTCGGCCGACATCGGCACACGCCCGAGATCGAGCAGGTGCTTTCGACGGCGGGCGGCGAGAACGTTGAGATCATCTTCACTCCGCACCTCGTTCCGATGGACCGCGGCATCTTGACCACCACCTATTCGACGCCACGGGGCAAGATCGGCGAGGAGCGGGTGCTCGATACGCTA
Source organism: Pirellulales bacterium (assembly GCA_035533075.1). Lineage (NCBI taxonomy): Bacteria > Pseudomonadati > Planctomycetota > Planctomycetia > Pirellulales > Pirellulales bacterium. Next base: position 63,382 of record DATLUO010000045.1, read on the forward strand.
CGGGAGTTTTATGCTCACGAGCCGTTCGTTCGCGTGGTCGAGCATTTGCCGGGCAGCAAAGACAGCGCGGGAACCAACTATTGCGACATCACCGCCCGCGTGGTGCGGGGGCGGATCGTCACGATCAGTTGCCTCGACAATCTGATCAAGGGCGCATCGGGCGCCGCCGTGCAGAATTTCAACCTCATGTTCGGCTTCCCCGAAACGACGGCGCTGGTGTAAATGCGATGACGTTTGTCGTTCCTCAAGGTTTTCGGCTGGCGGGCGTCTACGCCGGCATCAAGCGCAACGCCGAGGCGCTCGATCTGGCACTGATCGTGTCCGACCGGCCGGCGACGGCCGCCGGCGTGTATACCCAAAACCTGGTTTTTGCCGCGCCGGTCAAGCTCGATCGGGCACGCACACCCAGCCGAAACATTCGGGCGGCGGTGGTCAATTCCGGCAACGCCAACGCTTGCACGGGCGCGCGAGGTGACGCCGATGCCGCCCGAATGGCCGAGCTTGCCTCCGCCACCTGCGGCACCACGGGCGAACAGGCGCTCGTTCTTTCGACCGGCGTCATCGGCGAGTTCTTGCCGATGGAAAAAATCTCCGCCGGCATCGCCGCAGCCGCCGGACGGCTCGCGTCCGACGAAGCGTCGTTGGTCGCCGCCGCTCGCGGGATGATGACCACCGACACGCGACCCAAGCTGGCGGGCCGAACGCTGTACGTGGCGGACCGAGCGGTGCAGATCACCGGGCTGGCCAAAGGGGCGGCCATGATTGGTCCGCGGATGGCGACCATGCTGAGCTTGATACTCACCGATGCGGCATTGGAACCGGAGGTCGCCCAGCAGGCGCTGTCGGCGGCCGTCGAAACGAGCTTCAACTGCATCAGCGTCGATGGGCATACGAGCACCAACGACACGGTGCTTTTGTTGGCCAACGGCGCCGCTGGCACGGCACCGCTCGCAGGCAGCGACATTGCCCGCTTCCGGGAGGCCCTCGACGAGGTCTGCGGCGAACTGGCCCGTGCGATACCGTCGGACGGCGAGGGGGCCACGCACCTCGTGACCATCGACGTGCGCGGCTGTGCCACGCGCGAGGCCGCGCACCGGATTGCCAAAACCGTTGCCGAAAGCCCGTTGGTCAAGACGGCCATCGCCGGGGCGGACCCCAATTGGGGCCGTATCGTTTCCGCCGCGGGGTACGCGGGCATCGCCTTCAACCCGGCGGGCATCACGCTGCACGTAAACGGAACGATGCTCTACCGGGCCGGCGCGCCGGTCGCCTTTGACGCCGACCGCGTCTCGAAGTCGATTCGCGACCAATATGAAACGAGGATTCTGCTCGACTTCAGCGAAGGCACGTCGGCCGTTCGCTTCTGGACCACCGACCTGACAGCCGAATATGTGCGGTTGAACGCGGATTATCACACGTAGAACCCTCCCATGCACAACCACTTCATGCGTCTCGCTTTGCAAGAGGCCCAGCGTGCCTTCGAAGAAGACGAGGTGCCGATCGGAGCGGTGATTGTGCATGACGAGCGCGTGATCGCGGCGGCCCACAACCAGCGCGAGCAGTTGCGCGATCCGACGGCCCACGCCGAGATGATCGCCATTACGCAAGCGGCCCAGTCGCTCGAGAGTTGGCGGCTCGACGACTGCATTCTGTACGCGACGCTGGAGCCCTGCCCGATGTGTGCGGGGGCGATTATCCAGGCCCGCATTCCGTGGGTGGTCTACGGCGCGGCCGATCCCAAGGCGGGCGCCGTCCATACGCTCTATCAGCTTTTGGCCGATCCGCGGCTGAATCATCGCTGCCAGACCGTCAGCGGCGTGCTGGCGGAGCAGTGCGGCGCGGTGTTGACGGAGTTCTTCAAGCACAAGCGGGCACTGGGAAAAAAGTAGGGTGGGGCCAGGCGAGAGGCACGCGTGAGCGTGCCGGTAGTGTCCTGTTTGATGGGATCAGCGTGCGATGGACGGAAGGCTGAGCGCCAGAAGAGCGAGCTGGCCCCACCCCTACGGCCCGTGGCACATTCGTCGCAACGTGTGGCGCATCAATAGCTTTCAGCGAGGGATGATTCGCGGGGCTGGGCCGCGTCCGGCCCGCACGGCGCGCGGTCAAAATTATTGTCCGGTTCAGTGCTTGACTCGCGGCCGATTGCCGATAAACTTTCTTCTCTGCCGATGAATTCACCACCGGCATGAGAGCGGTTTGAAGCCGCCGATCTGACACGCGTCGTCTGCACCCGTCGGACGTAGATGGTCTGACTGCAAGTGAGGACGTGTGGCCCCTGACGACAAGGCCGGCGTGCTCGTTTTGTCGTTCGGTTTGGGTGGCTGTTTTGGCGAAGGACTTTTTTGAAAAGGCCCCTTTACCAACCGGTGCAAGAATGATAGAGTTGTGGTTTCCCACTTGATTTGGGAAAACTGGCCGCCGCAAGGTGGTTCAGCGTGATCTTTGACAATTTGGTTGTGGTAACGAGTGGCATCTAATAATAGAAGCAGCCGCGCGGCGTGCGCCTGTCCGAAGACTTGACGGTCAACGGCCCAATGGTCAACAGGCAGGCGGGACGAAAGTCCAAAATCGCTGTTCGGCTGGTTCTCACGGCACTTAGTACACGGTGGGTTTCTCGGCAAGCGGTTCGCTTCGGCGGCCGGTTTGTCGGGAAGCAACAACCGAGGATCAAATACGTTACTCGATCGTCCGTCGCCGCCAGCATGGCATAGGCGTCTTCGCTTGTGCTCTGCGAAGCGGCAAATTCCCAGGACGATCGACGTAGCGGCCACGCATCAACCGTTCTTCTCTGTTTTTCTTTGCATGTGCAAAGGCGGTGGCGAAGAGCTGTGGATAAATGTGGTCAAGCTACTAAGGGCACATGGGGGATGTCTTGGCGTCAGAAGGCTTAGAAGGGCGTGGAAGACTGCGAAAAGTTCGGGGGAGCTGTCAAACAAGCGTTGATCCCGAAATTCCTGAACCAACGCGCACTGAATTCATAGGTGCGCGTCGCCAACGCGGTGAACTGAAACATCTCAGTAACCGCTGGAAAAGAAAGAAAACTCGATTTCCTCAGTAGCGGCGAGCGAACGGGAAATAGCCCAAACCGCGGTGGTTTTCCTCCGCGGGGTTGTAGGGCTCCTCACATGAGAGTTACAAAGTGGTCTGCTAGCAGAAGCTTCTGGAAAGTTGCACCATAGCGGGTGACAGTCCCGTACGCGAAAGCAGTATCACCTCTCGAGGAGTACCTGAGTAGGTCGAGCCACGTGGAATCTCGACTGAATCTACGGGGACCATCCCGTAAGGCTAAATACTCTCTGACGACCGATAGCAAACTCAGTAGGGCGACTGAAAGATGGGAAGAACCCCGGCTAGGGGAGGTTACTGAACCTGAAACCATGTGCCTACAAGCGGTCGGAGC